>JBEPTZ010000018.1:0-50423 GCA_041691815.1 Rhodospirillales bacterium
AATGGGTATCGCGCACCGCATCCGCCGCAGTCGCCTCGCGCAGGTTCTCGGCGCCGATATTCAGCCCGCCGGTGAACCCCACCCTGCCATCCACCACCAGCAGCTTCTTGTGCGAACGCAGGTTGAGCAGCGGCATCCGCCACGGCAGCCAGGTGTGCAGGAAGCGCGCCACCGGCACCCCATGCCGGCGCAGCCGGCGATACGCCGGAGCCAGCAGCCAGCCGCCGCCCATGCCGTCCACCAGCACCCGTACCGACACCCCGCGCTGATGCGCGGCGCCCAGCGCCTGCACGAACGCCCGCCCCACCGCATCGCCGCGAAAAATGTACGCCGATAATGCGACGCTCTGCTGCGCGGACCCGATCGCCTCCAGCATGCGCGGATAGGCCACCCCCGCGTGGGTGAGGGTTTCCACCGCATTGCCCTGCAGCGCCCGCCGCCCGGTCACCTTCCTGCCGGCGTCAGCCAGCGGCCGCAGATGGCCCAACTCCGCCGCCACCGGCGCCGGGCTTTCGGCCTCGCTGCGCCGCCGCCCCAACCGCCGCGCCCGCCGCACTACCCGGTTGACGCCGAACATCGCGTACAGCCCGGCGCCGGCGAACGGCGACAGCCAGGCGACACCGATCCAGGCGATCGTCGAGCCGACATCACGCTTGGTCAGCAGCGCATGCACCGTCACCGTGCCGGCACAGCCGAGCTGCACCAGGGCCGCCAGGATCAGCCAGGCATCATGCTCGTACCAGCTTTCGAGGGAGGTCAATCCGGCGCACGCTCCTGCTCAGGTGCAGCCCACCATGCCGCCGGGGCAGGCCGCGGCGCATCTGCTGCGACTCTCTCAATCCGGTGATCCGACGCTGCCGATGCCACGGCTGTCAAGCATCATGGCCACGGTCAGGGCTTGACCGCGCCGCGCTGCCGGCCTTGCCTGTGTCAGCGGAAACCGCAACCCACCACGCCGACAGGAAACACCATGACCAAGACCGACGCGCTGTTCGCCGAACTGCGCAAGATCGACACTCCGACCATCACCAACGTGGTCGCCACCTACCCGAAGAACCCGCTCTGCCTCGGGCTGTACAACCCGTGGACCGAGAACTGGTACACCGACACCTCGATCCGCTGCATCTATCCCGAGATGGGGGCGGTGATCGGCCACGCCGTCACCTGCGTCTACGGCCTGCCCGACCCCAACTACCAGAACCGCCTCAGCTTCATGGACGTGGTGGACGCGCTCGACGCGATGAAAAAGCCGACCATCCTGGTGATCCAGCAGAAATGGCCGGAAGGCATCATGGCCAAGGCCGGGCTGGCCGGCGAGATGATGACCAGCTCGATGCAGGCGGTCGGCTGCATCGGCCTGATCTCCAACGGCCCGTCGCGCGATGTCGACGCGATCCGCAAGATGAACTTCCAGATGCTGCTCGGCGGCGTCACCGCCGGCCACGGCGAAATGGCGGTGCATGCGGTCAACGTGCCGGTCTGCGTCGGCGGCATGGACGTGGCACCCGGCGACCTGATCCACATGGACGAGAACGGTGCGGTGAAATTCCCCGCCCAGCACGCCGCGACGGTGCTCGCCAACGCGCAGAAGATGCTGGAGGGCGAGGCGGCGCAGTTGCTCAAGCTGCGCAGCGCCAAGACCGCCGCCGAGGTCCGCGCCGCCTCCAGCGGTGGCGCCTATACACCGAAAAAGCCCTGAGCCCCGCCGGCTGCCGCCCCCGCTGGCTACCACCTGGGGCGGCCGCCGGTTCCCTCCCGAGAGGAGTGCCGCCGTGAGCGAGACCGCCGCCCTCAACACCATCCTGGCCCGCCGCACCCCGGACCAGATCCTCGGCCCGTTCTTCCCGGTCGCCCAGGCGCCGGACACCAGCGGCGACCTGACCCATGGCGGCCGCGCCGAGGGCCGCATCCTGTATCTGTCCGGCCGGCTCACCACGCTGGCCGGTGCCCCGGTGGCCGGCGCCCGCATCGAAATCTGGCAGGCCAACGCGCACGGCAAATACCTGCACCCGAACGACGACAACCCGGCCCCGGTGGACCCCAATTTCGAGGGTTTCGCGGTGCTCACCAGCGGTGCCGATGGCGGCTATGCGCTGAAAACCGTCTGCCCGAAGGCCTATCCGACCAGCCCGACCACGGTGCGCCCGGCGCATATCCATTTCCGCATCACCGGCCGGCTGGAGCAGTTCGTCACCCAGATCTATTTCAAGGGCGACAAGTGGAACGACCAGGACCCGTTCCTGCAAAGCGCCCGCCGCAAGGAGGCGCTGATCATCGATCCGCACCCCGCGCCGCCGCCGGCCGAGCCCGGTGCAGTGGCCGCCAGCTTCGACATCGTGCTGGTCAGCGGCTGAACGCGGCGACCGGTTCGGTGCGCGCCCCGGCCGGCCGGACCGCATGCGGCAACAGCCGGATACGTAGCAAGCATAACAGTTATATTTCATAACTGCCTGGCGCCGCGCCTCAACTCAAGGCAGCAGCGCCCGCAACGCCTCCAGTTCCTTCAACGTGGCGGCGAGCAGCGCGCGCAGCCGCTCGACTTCCTGGCCACGCCCCTCGCCGTCGGCGGCGCGCGGCGCCGGGCGGGTGGGGCGCGGTTGCGGCGCGGGTGCCGGCGGCAGGCCCGGCATCGGCAGTTGCGGTTCGTTGTCCGCCTGCGCCGCGCCGCGCTCGGCTTCGGCCTCGGCGCGCTCATCCTGGGTCGGCGGCGGAATATCGTCCGACAGCCGGCCGCCGCCCTCACGCAGCAGGCGTTGCACACCCTTGATCGTATAGCCTTGAATATAAAGCAGATCGGAGATCCGCCGCAGCAGCGCGATATCGTCCGGCCGATAATAGCGCCGGCCGCCGCCGCGCTTGAGCGGCTTCACCTGCGGAAACCGCGTCTCCCAGAAGCGCAGCACATGCTGCGGGATATGCAGTTCGTCGGCCACCTCGCTGATGGTGCGGAAGGCGTTCGGCGCCTTGCGCAGCCGGCTCGCCTTGGCGTCGTCGGCATCGAACTGGACCGGCAGCGGGTCGCTGCCGTTCATTCATCGTCTCCGGCCGGCGGGGTCATGTGGTTGACATGCGCCTTCAGCACCTGGCTCGGCCGGAACACCAGCACCCGGCGCGGGAGGATCGGCACCTCCACCCCGGTTTTCGGGTTGCGGCCGATGCGGCGACCCTTCTGGCGCACAGAAAACGTGCCGAACCCACTGATCTTGACAGATTCCCCACTCTCGAGCGCATGGCACATGCGTTCCAGCACCGTCTCAAGAAACTCGGCTGACTCGTTGCGGGAGAGCCCGACCTCAGTGTAAATCGTTTCGGTAAGCTGGGCGCGCGTGACAGTGTTCATGGGCAGACGCTATGCAGCCCAGCGCGCGACGTCAACAATGTTCTGAAAACAACCGCTTGCAGCGCATCGATTTCGCCCCCGGCGGGCGAAATTGTTACAGTCGGATCAGCGCCGAACCCCAGGTCAGCCCGCCGCCCAGCGCCTCCATCAGCACCAGCTGGCCACGTTTGATCCGCCCGTCGGCATAGGCCGCGGCCAGCGCCAGCGGAATGGAAGCGGCCGAGGTGTTGGCGTGCTCGGCCACCGTGGTCACCACCCGCTCCGGCGCGATGCCGATGCGCTTGCCCACCGCCTCGATGATCCGCATGTTGGCCTGGTGCGGCACCAGCCAGTCGATATCGGCGATGCCGAGCCGGTTGGCCTCCAACGCCTCGCCCACCGCCTCGGCCAGCCTGGTGACGGCATGGCGGAACACCTCGCGCCCGTTCATCACCAGATGCCCCGGCTTGTCGGGCTGGCCGACCGCGCCATCGACATACAATATGTCGCCAAGATCGCCCTGGGCATGCAGATGGGTGGAAAGGATACCCACCGCCGGCCCCTCGCCGCCGCCCGGTTCGGCGCGCAGCAGCACAGCCCCGGCGCCGTCGCCGAACAGCACGCAGGTGCCGCGGTCCTGCCAGTTCATGATCCGCGAATAGACCTCGGCGCCGATCACCAGCACAGAGCGTGCCGAGCCGGCGCGGATCAGCGCATCGCCCAGCGCCAGCCCGTAGATGAAGCCGCTGCACGCCGCCGAGATGTCGAACGCGAAGCCCCCTGCCCCCAGCGCCGCCTGCACCCTGACCGCGGTGGCCGGGAACGCCTGGTCCGGCGTGGCGGTGGCCAGGATGATCGCATCCACCGCACTGGCCGGCACCCCGGCATCATCCAGCGCCGCCTGCGCCGCCCGCGCGCCCATCACCGCACAGCTTTCCTCCGGCCCGGCGATATGGCGCTGGCCGATGCCGGTGCGGGTGCGGATCCATTCGTCGGAGGTGTCGACAGTGCGCGCCAGTTCGTCATTGCTGACCACATTGGCCGGCAGATAGGCGCCGATCCCCACCAAAACAGCACAAACGGGGGCAGCACGAACCGGATGCGTCACGGCCGCGTCAGGCCGCAGCAACGGGAGGTTCGCCAGCCCCGGTCGCGCTATCGGTTGATCCATTCTGTTTCGACCCCATGCCCGGCTGCACCGTGGCGATCCGCGCCAAACCGTCGCGGATGCCGTCATTGAAGCGATGCACCACCATGTCCATCGCCACATCCACCGCATGCGCGAAACCCTGCGCGTCGGTGCCGCCATGCGACTTCACCACCACGCCGCCCAGGCCCAGCATCACCGCGCCGTTATAGCGCCGCGGGTCCAGCCATTCGCGCAGCCGCTCCAGCCCCGGCCGCACCAGCAGGTAGCCGATCCGGGCTGCGATCGAGGCGGTGAACACCCGGCGCAGCATCTGGCCCATCAGCTTCAGCGCGCCCTCGCCGGTTTTCAGCGCCACATTGCCGGTGAAGCCGTCGGTGACGATCACGTCGGTGGTGCCGGCGGTGATGTCGTGGCCCTCGACGAAGCCGTGATATTGCCCGGCGAGATGGCTGGCCTTCAGCACCTCGGCGGCATGGCGGATGCTCTCGTCGCCCTTCAGCTCCTCGGAGCCGACATTCAGCAGCCCGATCGACGGCGAGGTCAGCCCCAGCACGGTGCGGGCGAACACGTCGCCCATCACCGCGAATTCCACCAGGTTGCGCGAGTCGCACAGGATATTGGCGCCGAGATCGAGCATCACCACGTCGCCGCGCGCCGAGGGGCCGATCGCCGCCATTGCCGGACGGTCGATCCCGGGTAGCGTCTTGATGACGATCTGCGCCAATGCCAGCAGCGCGCCGGTGTTGCCGGCCGAGACCACGCCGGCCGCCTCGCCGGCCGCCACGGCGTCAATCGCGATCCGCATCGAGGCGCCACGCAGCCGCAGCGCCTTGGTCGGTTTCAGGTCGCCGGCGATCACCTCGGTGCTGTGGCGGATGGTGCAGACCGCCGCCGCACGCTTGTAACGCGCCAGCAGCGCCTGCAGCCGGGGTTCGTCACCGACCAGCAGGAACCGGGCGGCAGGGTGCCGCACGGCGGCCACTTCCATGCCCTCGACCACGATATCGGGGGCACCGTCACCGCCCATCGCGTCGATCGCCAAAGTGAATTGCTCAGTCAAGACCACATGCCGGCGGACCGCTCCCTGCGCGCTGGAGACACGCTACGTTGCATGCGCCAAGCGTCGCCACGCCGCAAGCCCGCATTCTCCGGACCGGACACCGCCCAGGCACAGGCAACCCTGCCGTGCCGCCCCGGCGGGCCGGCCCGGCGTGTCGGGAATCAGGCGCGGACAGCGCCCTTCAGAGCCTTGCCGGCGCCGATCACCTCACGGCCGTCGTAATGGCCGCAATGGCTGCAGACGTGATGCGGGCGCTTCAGTTCGCCGCAATTGGCGCATTCGGCATGCGCCGGCGCGGTCAGCGCCTGGTGGCTGCGCCGCATGCCGGCGCGGGAGGGGGAGGTCTTTCTCTTCGGTACAGCCATGGGACGATGCCCCTCTCCGTTCTGCGTGACCGCCGCCGCCGCCAGGCAAGGCCTGGGGGCCGGACGGGCTGGCCACAAATGGTCGTCAAGCAAGGGGGGCCGTCTAGCAGAGCGTCCGGCAACCCGCAAGCGGCGGCAGGCTCATGCCACCCATGGCGATCGGCTAGTGCTCGTCCCGCCGCAGCCGCGCCAGGGCGGCGAACGGCGACAGCGCGGCCTCGGAGGCCTCGTCCGGCAACTCGGCGCCGGGGCGGCGGGGATAGGGGTCCATCGCCAGCGCCAGTTGTTCGGCCGCCGCCTCGCCGAGGTCGATCACCGCCCCTTGGTACGGCACCTCGTCATCGGCCTCGGGGTCCAGCACCGCCTCCGCTTCCGACTCGTCCAGCATGGCTGCCGGCACGAAGCGCAGCCGGAAGCGCTCGGCCAGCACGCTCTCGAACGGCTCCAGCGACACCACGCAATCGCGCACCAGCCTGGCCTCCAGCATGCCTTCCGCCAGCACCACCCCGCCCGGCGCCACGGTGAGTTGGAAGCGGCAGCGCAACGACAGCACGGCGGGGATTTGCAATCGCTCGGCGAGGGCTGTGCATTCGAATGCAGTGGCCTCCACCACCTGCTCGCGGCCGGCGCTGCCGACCCGCTCCACCGCGAACGGGCGATGCAGTTCCGGGGCGTTTTTGTCGCTCATGGCCCCACTCATGGCACCGATTCCGGCGCCAGGAACGCCACCTCGCCACGGCCCAGCGCCGCCGCGTCCTGGCCGGCCAGATGCGCGTCCTCGGCCAGCGCCAGCCGCGCCAGCCGGGCCGCGGCGTCGGGGTCGGCGGCACCACGCCAGACATTGCGGGCCAGCGCCTCGGCCAGCAGCGCCGCATCACCGGCGGCGAGCGGCCCCTGGTAGGCGGTCGCCCGGCCGTGGAACGCCTCCCACATCTGCTTCACCCGCTTTCCCACCGACAGGTCGCTCACGCCCATTTCCCGCAAATTCAGGTCCATATCGCTGAACATGGCATCAAACACCGCCTGCGCCACCGCCGGGCCGGGTGGCGGGGCGGCCTGCAGCCGGCGGATCACCAGGAAGGCGTACAGCCCCACCAGGTCGAACCGGCCGTCCAGCGTATCCGGCACCGCCAGGGTGGTGTAGAAATACGGTGCGCGGGCGGCGGCCACCAGCCGGCAGTAGAGTTCGTGCGCGGCGCGCTGATGGCGGCCGCCGCGAAGAAAGCCAAACATTGCCGTCATCCTTGCTCCAGCCATCCGAGATGCGTGATTTGCCAGGCTGTCCTTCTGATTGACTTGCGGGACCGGCCATGAGACGCCATAGAAGCCGCGTGTCGGGCGCCGAGGTCAATCTTGGGCGTGCGCGCCGTGATACAGAGCAATTCGAGAGGATGCCAGCTTGCGCCGCGACACCCCTGCCGAGACCCGTGCCACGCCAGCCGCCCGCGGCCACCGCCGCTTTGCCCTGGTGCTGCTGGCAGGCCTGGCCTGCGGCGGCCTGTCCGGCTGCGGGCTGCCGGACTTCATGACCTTCGCGCCGCAGGTGCGCGGCAACCGGGTGGATGCCGACGCGCTGAAGGAACTGGTGCCCGGCACCTCCACCACCAAGGACGTGGTGGCGCTGATCGGCTCGCCCACCGCGCACGCCAGCTTCGACGACAACACCTGGCTGTATATCGGCGAGATGACCAAGCCGGTGATCGGCGGCACCAACGAGGTGCGCAGCCAGGAGGTGGTGGCGCTGCAATTCGACAATGCCGGCGTGCTGCGCGGCATCGAGACCAAGAGCAAGAAGGATTCGCTGCCGGTCTCGGTGATCGCCCGCACCACCCCGGCGCCGGGCAGCGACGCCAGCTTCCTGCAGCAGTTGCTGGGCAATGTCGGCCGCTTCACCCCCGGCACCGGCACCAGCCTGGGCAGCGCCCCGGGCGGTGATTCCGGGCGCGGGGTCGCCGGCAGCTACTGAGCCTCAGGCGACCCCACGAAGTCTCAGGCCACGACCGCATGGCGTGCGTGGTTCACCCGATGCCACCAGACCAGGCCGAGGGCGATCAGCACCGGCAGCACCACGGTGGCGTTCAGCACCACCCAGCCGCTGAAATGCTGCAACAGGCCGGAGGTGACCGAGGCGGCGGCCACCGTCGAGAAGATCACGAAGTCGTTGGCCGCCTGCGCCCGCACCCGCTCGGCGGCATCATGCGCGGTTGAGAGCAGGGCGGTGGCGCCGACGAACATGAAGTTCCAGCCCAACCCCAGCAGCCCAAGCGCCAGCATGAAGTTCAACTCGGTCGCCGGCGCCAGCGACATGCCGGCGCAGGCCAGGCAGAAGCCGCCGCCGGCGATGATCACCCGGTGCGCCCCGAAGCGCTGGATCAGCGAGCCGGTGAAAAATCCGGGTGCGAACATGCAGATCGCATGGATGCGGATCACATCGGTGCTCTGATCGACGCCGAAGCCGCACAGCATCATCTGCAGCGGCGTCGCGGTCATGATCAGGTTCATGGTGCCATAGCCGACCAGACCGGCAATCACCGCGGTGACGAACGCCGGACGCGCCACCAGCACCGAGAGCGGCACCGGCCTGGCGGTGCGCCTTGGGGCCGGCGGCAGGTCGATGAAGGCGATCAGCACCAGCGAGATCAGCGGCAGCAGCAGGAGTGCGATATAGGTGCCACTGAACAGCACCGGTTGCAGGAAGTTCTTGGTATGCTTGAGAATTTCCGGACCCAGGATCGCCGAGATCACCCCGCCGGCCATCACCAGCGCGATCGCCCGCGCGCGGGCCTGCGGTGCCGCCACCTCGGAGGCCGCGAAGCGGTAATGCTGGCCGATGCCGAAACCGACCCCAAGCGGCAGCGCGCCGAGGCAATAGATCACGAAATCGGCCCGCCAGACCCCCAGCAGCAACACCAGCGTGCCGGCCAACATCGACAAGGCGCCGACCACGAAGCCAACCCGCCGCCCCAGCCGCGCGAACAGCATGCTGGCCGGGATCGCCGCCGCCATGGTGCCGATCATCTGCAGCGCATAGGGCAGCGTGGCGAGGCCCTTTTCGGGGGAGAGCGAGTAGCCGATCAGCGCACTCATCGCGACCTGGCAGATGCCGGCGGCGTTGACCATCGCCTGGCAGGTGAACAGCAGCCAGACGTTGCGATTCATCCGAAGTGACTCCATCCCTCGTGGGCGCGGCCGTCCACCCCGGTCTCGAAGGCGGCACCGTCATATCCTACAAGTGTGGCACGTGGTTCACCGGCGAGGAACCCGCCGATGCGGGTAACGGCAATGCCGGTGGCGCGGGCGGCCGCACGCAGCGCCGGCTCCTGCGCCGGAGGGACCGCCAGCAGCAACTCGTAGTCGTCGCCGCCGGTGAGGCAGCGTTGCAGCAGCGCCGGCTGGGCGCGGATCGCCGCCCTGGCCGCAGCCGAGAGCGGCACCAGCGTCGCGTCGATCTCTGCCGCCAGCCCGCCAGCGCGGCAGAGATGGCCGAGGTCTTGCAGCAGCCCGTCCGATACATCCATCGCCGCCGCCGCGATGCCGTGCAGCAGCAGGCCGAGCGGCAGCCTTGGCTGCGGCAGCCGGTAGCGGTCGGCCAGATAGCCCTCCGGGTCATCCAGCCTGCCGCTGGCCGCCAGCAGCCCCAGCGCGCCGTCGCCGATGCTGCCGGTGACCCACACCCCGTGCCCGGCCAGCGCCCCTCGCCGCTGCACTGCGCAGCCGGCCACGACGGTGCCGAGAATGGTCAGCGACAGGCTCACCGGCCCGGGCGTGGAGGTGGTGTCGCCACCCAGCAGATGCAGGCCGAACGCCGCCTGATCCTCGGCCAGCCCGGCCGCAAAGGCGGCGAACCAGGTGTCCGGCGTCTCCCTGGGCACCGAGACGGTGGTGAGATAGCCGAGCGGCGCCGCCCCCATCGCCGCGAGGTCGGACAGGTTGGTGCGCAGCAGCTTGCGGGCCACCAGGTCGGGCGGGTCATCGGGCAGGAAATGCACGCCGGCGACGATGGCATCGGCGGCAATCACCAGTTCACGGCCGGGCGGCACCGCCAGCACCGCCGCGTCGTCGCCGAGATTGAGCGCGCCCTCGCCGGCCAGCGGGCGGAAGTGGCGGGCGATCAGGGCGAATTCGGGAGGGAGTGGATCAGTCGGCATCAGCATCGCCTCTCAAGGAAGACAGACCACAAAGAGACGTAGAGGCGAAGAGAGAAAAAAATCAGATATCGGAAAATATTCTGATCAAAATACCGTTAGGTGATTAGAGAAATACTCTCGACGATATCAGAATTTCTCTCTTCGCCTCTACGTCTCTTTGTAAATCTTCCTTGCTGGCTATGCCACGGGAAACGCCGCCGGCCGCAGCAGCCGGGCCAGGGTATCCAGCACGCCGTTGGCCATCCCCGGTTCGTCGCCGGTGAAGAAGCCGTGCGCCACGTCGAGGTATTCGTTGATCACCACGCGCGGCGGCGGGCCGTCTTTCATCCACAATTCGGCGGCGGCGGCGCGCAGCAGCGCCCGCAGCACCGGGTCCAGCCGTTCGATCGGCCAGTCTGCCGAGAGGGCGGCGGCGAGCATCGGGTCCAGCGTGTCCTGCTGCTGCGTCGCGGTGCGCACGATGCGGGCGAACAGCGGCACGTTGGCGTCCGGCGCGCGGCCGTCCTCGAAGCCGCCGCTGCCGGGCAGTTCGCCGAGGCGGTGGCGGATGAACTCGTCGATCACCGTCTCCGGGCTGGTCTGCGACTGCTCGGCCTGGAACAGCGCCTGGACGGCGGCGACCCGCGCCGAGGTGCGGGGGCGCGCGGTGGCGGGGCTGGCCATCAGACCGCCTCCAGCCAGCGTGCGGCGCGGATCTGCAGCAGGGCGGCGGCGGCGGCCTCGGCGCCCTTGTTGGGGCCGTCGGCGCCCGAGCGGGCCAGCGCCTGCGCCTCGGTGGCCACGGTGAGCAGGCCGTTGCCCAGGCACAGGCCGAATTGCAGCACCACCTGGGTGAGCCCGGTCATCGCCTCGCGGCAGACATGCTCGTAATGGTCGGTCTCACCCTTCACCACGCAGCCGAGTGCGATATAGCCGTCGTAGTGCCGGCTGCCGCGCAGCGCCAGGCGGACGGTGGCGGCCAGTTCCAGCGCGCCGGCAACATCCAGCACGTCGAACGTGGCGCCGGCCTCGCGCAGCAGGCGTTCGGCGCCGTCGCGCAGGCCGTCGACGATGTGCGTGTAGTAGGGCGCGCGCACCACCAGCAGATGCGGGCGCGGGCCGTCCAGCACCGGGGCCTTGGGCCGCGGCGCGTCAGCAGTACTCATGGGGCGATGGGTCCTTCAACCGGGCTGGTGGCGATCGGGCGGGTGTCGACGATGTTCAGCCCGTAGCCCTCGATGCCGATGATGGTGCGCTGGGTGTTGGACAGCAGCACCATGTCGCGCACCCCGAGGTCGAGCAGGATTTGCGCGCCGATGCCGTAGTCGCGCAACTGGGTGCGCGGCTGCTCGCTGCCCAGATGCTGCACCCGCTCGGAGAGTGCGGTCGGCCGCATCTCGCGCAGCAGCACCACCGCACCACGCCCTTCGGCGGCGATCATCTGCATGGCGCCGCGCAGCACCGAGCTGGTGCGGCTGCCGATCACGTCGTTCAGCAGGTCGACGCCGTGCATGCGCACCGGCACCGGGCCAGGGGCGGAGAGGTCGCCCTTCACCAGCACCAGGTGCTCGCAATATTCCACCGTGTTGGCGTAGGTCAGCAGCTTCCAGGCGCCGCCGATCTCGTGGGTGTAGTTCGCCTCGCTGATCCGCTTCACCAGCCGCTCGGTGCGGCGGCGATGCGCGATCAGGTCGGCGATGGTGCCGAGTTTCAGGTTCTGGTGCTGCGCGAAGGCCACCAGGTCGGGCATCCGGGCCATGGTGCCGTCGTCGTTCATGATCTCGCAGATCACCCCGGCGGGGTTGAGGCCGGCCAGGCGGGCGATGTCCACCGCCGCCTCGGTATGCCCGGCGCGCACCAGCGTGCCGCCCTCGCGGGCCATCAGCGGGAACACGTGGCCGGGGGTGACGATCTGGTCGCGTCCGCAGGCCGGGTTGATCGCAACGCCGATGGTGCGCGCCCGGTCATGCGCCGAAATGCCGGTGGTCACCCCGTCGCGCGCTTCGATTGATACTGTAAAAGCAGTGGCATGGCGGGTGCCGTTGGCCTGGCTCATCAGCGGCAGGCCGAGCTGCTCCACCCGGTCGCGGCTGAGTGCCAGGCAGATCAGGCCGCGGGCGTGGCGGGCCATGAAGTTCACCGCGTCGGGCGTGGCGAACTGCGCCGGGATCACCAGGTCGCCCTCGTTCTCGCGGTCCTCGTCGTCGACCAGGATGAACATCCGGCCCTCGCGCGCCTCCTCGATCAGTTCCTCGGCGGAGGCGAGGTACTCCGACAGGCTGCGGCTCAGCATCTCGTTCATGGCGTGTCCCTCAGGCGGGCGACGTAGCGCGCCAGCGTGTCGATTTCGATGTTCACCCGATCGCCCGGGCGCAGCAGGCCGAAGCTGGTGACGGCGGCAGTGTGCGGGATGATGTTGACCCCGAAGCTTTCGTCGCCGACCTCGTTGACGGTCAGCGACACCCCGTCCACCGCGACGCTGCCCTTTGGCGCGATGAAGCGGGCCAGCGCGCGCGGGACGCGGAAGCTCCAGCGGGTGGAGCCGTTTTCCGGCACCGCCGCCAGCACCTCGGCGACGCCGTCGACATGGCCGGCGACGATATGGCCGCCCAGTTCGTCGCCGACCTTGAGCGGGCGTTCCAGATTGACCCGACTGCCGACGACCCAGGAACCGAGCGTGGTTTTCGACAGGGTTTCCGCCGAAGCTTCGGCGGCGAACCAGTCCGGCCCCAGTTCTATCGCGGTGAGGCAGCAGCCGGAGCAGGCGATCGAGGCGCCGAGCGGGATGCTGGCGGTATTGGCCCCCCACGGTGACTCCTTGGGCGTGGCGATCACCAGCCGCATGTCCTGGCCGCCGCCGAGCGGGCGGATTTCGCGCACGGTGCCCAGCCCGGTGATGATTCCGGTGAACATCAGCCCTGCTCCTCGCGCGGCAGGCGTTGCATCTCGGTCAGCACGTCATCGCCGGCCATGGTGACGCGCAGGCGGCGGAAGCGCGGCATGGCGGCCAACGCGGTGACGCCGAACGCCTGCGCCGCCGCCACGCCGTCGCCGCCCATCACCGCCGGCGCATGGAACCAGGCCAGTCGATCCACCAGATCGGCACGCAGCAGGGTCGCCGCAAGCCGGGCGCCGCCCTCCACCAGCAGGCGGGTGATGCCGCGCTCGGCCAGGGCGGCCAGCCCGGCGGCGATATCCACCCCGGCCTCGCCGCCCGGCACCCGCAGCAGCGCCACGCCGAGCTCTTCCAGCGCTGCCGCCCGCGCCGGGTCGGCGTCGTCGCGGGCGATCACCCAGGTCGGGGTCTCCTTCGCGGTCACCACCAGGCGGGAGAGCAGGCGCAGGCTGAGATGGCCGTCGGCGACCACGCGCACCATCGGCGTGGTCTTGTAGCCGGGGATGCGGCAGGTCAGGTCGGGGTCGTCGGCCATTGCGGTGCCGACGCCGACCAGAACCGCGTCGTGCCGGCCGCGCAGCGCATGGCCGAGGCGGCGGGCCGGGGCGCCGGTGATCCACTGGCTCTCGCCGGCGGCGGTGGCGATGCGGCCGTCCAGCGTGGTCGCCAGCTTCAGGGTCACCATCGGGCGGCCCTGGCGGATGCGATGGAACAGGCCCTCGGCGATCTCCTCGGCCTCGTCCTGCAGCAGGCCCTGCACCACCTCGATGCCGGCCTCGCGCAACCGTCGCAGGCCGGCGCCGTTGACCCGCGGGTCGGGGTCGGCGGTGGCGACCACCACGCGGGCGATGCCGGCTTCGATCAGCGCCTCGGTGCAGGGCGGGGTGCGGCCCTGGAAGCAGCACGGCTCCAGCGTGACATAGGCGGTGGCGCCGCGTGCCAGAACGCCCGCCATCGCCAGAGCCTGCGGCTCGGCATGCGGGCGGCCCCAGGGCGCGGTGTTGCCGCGGCCAACCACAACTCCGTCGCGCACGATGACGCAGCCCACCGAGGGGTTCGGCCAGGTGTTGCCCAGGCCGCGCCGGGCCAGCGCCAGGGCCGCGCGCATATGGGTGGGGTCATCCGCCACCCGGCTCAGTCCGGACTGCCGAGTTCGCCAAGAAATGCTTCGAAATCCTTGGCTTCTCGGAAATTTCTGTAGACCGAGGCGAAGCGGACATAGGCCACCGCGTCGACCTCCTTCAGCGTCTCCATCACCTGCTCGCCGATCAGCTTGCTGGGGATGTCGGCCTCGCCGGAAGCTTCCAGCCGGCGGACGATGCCGTTGACGATCAGCTCGATCCGCTCGTCGTCCACCGGCCGCTTGCGCAGCGCGATGCGCACCGAGCGGGCCAGCTTGTCGCGGTCGAACGGCACCCGGCGGCCGTCGGTCTTGACCACCGTCAACTCGCGCAGTTGCACCCGCTCGATGGTGGTGAAGCGCTGGCTGCAGCCGCCGCAGGAGCGCCGGCGGCGAATGGCCGAGCCGTCCTCGGTGGGACGGCTGTCCTTCACCTGGGTGTCCTCGTGGCCGCAGAACGGGCAGCGCATCGGGGTCTATCCCGCTGGAGAAATGGGGGCCGGATAGATCGGGAAGCGGGCGCACATCGCCTGCACCTGGGCACCGATTTCGGCCTCGGCGGCGTCGTTGCTGCCGTCGTTGGATTTCGCCAGCCCGTCCAGCACCTGGCCGATCATCCGGCCGATCTCGGTGAACTCGGCCGCGCCGAAGCCGCGCGCGGTGGCCGCCGGGCTGCCGAGGCGGATGCCGGAGGTCACCGCCGGCTTGGCCGGGTCGAACGGGATGGCGTTCTTGTTGGCGGTGATATGGGCGTGCTCCAGGCTGCGCTCGGCGGCCTTGCCGGTAACCCCCTTGGGCCGCAGGTCGACCAGCATCAGGTGGCAATCGGTGCCGCCGCTGATGATCGCCAGCCCCTGCCCGACCAGGCTGGCGGCCAGCGCCTTGGCGTTATCGGCCACCGCCTGCTGATAGACACGGAATTCCGGCCGCAACGCCTCGCCGAACGCCGCCGCCTTGCCGGCGATGACATGCATCAGCGGCCCGCCCTGCAGGCCGGGGAACACCGCCGAGTTGATCTTCTTGCCGAGGTCGAGGTCGTTTGACAGCACCATTCCGCCACGCGGGCCACGCAGCGTCTTGTGGGTGGTGGTGGTCACCACATGGGCGTGCGGCAGCGGGCTGGGGAACAGACCGGCGGCCACCAGACCGGCGAAATGCGCCATGTCGACCATGAAGTAGGCGCCAACCTCGTCGGCCACCTTGCGGATGCGCGGGAAGTCGATGAAGCGCGGATAGGCGCTGCCGCCGGCGATGATCAGCTTCGGCTTCTCGCTGCGCGCCAGCCGCTCCAGCTCGTCATAGTCCAGCAGCCCGTCCTCGCGGCGCACGCCGTACTGCACCGCGCGGAACCACTTGCCGGACAGATTGGGCGCGGCACCATGGGTCAGATGCCCGCCGGCGGCGAGGCTCATGCCGAGAATGGTGTCGCGCGGCTGCAACAGTGCCAGGAACACCGCCTGGTTGGCCTGCGCCCCGGAATGCGGCTGCACATTGGCGAATTCACAGGAAAACAACTGTTTGGCGCGGGAGATCGCCAGGCTCTCGGCCACATCCACCTCGGCGCAGCCGCCGTAATAGCGCCGGCCCGGATAGCCCTCGGCGTATTTATTGGTCAGCACCGAGCCCTGCGCCTGCATCACCGCCGCGGAGACCAGGTTCTCGCTGGCGATCAGCTCGATGCCGTCCTGCTGGCGCACCAGCTCGCGGCCGATGGCGGCAGCCAGTTCGGGGTCGGTCTCGCTGAGCGGGGCGGTGAAGTAGCGTTGCAGTGCTGCGGTGTGTTCGTTCATGACGGATCCTGGTTCGGCGAGAGTTTGGCGATGCGGCGGTCGTGGCGGCCCCCGGCATAGGCGGTTGCCAGGAAAGTCGCCAGAATGTCGAGCGCCAGCACGTCGCCGACGATGCGGGCGCCCATCGCCAGAACATTGGCATCGTTATGCTCGCGCGACAGGCGGGCCATGGTGGTATTGACGCATAGCCCGCAGCGAATGCCGGCATGGCGGTTGGCGGCGATCGACATGCCGATGCCGGTGCCGCAGATCAGCACTCCGAACCGCGCCTCGCCTTGCTCCACCGCGCGGCACACCGCGTGGGCGAAATCGGGGTAATCGACGCTGGCGGTGCCGAGAGTGCCCATGTCCAGCACGCTATGGCCGGCGGCGCGCAGCTGGTCGGCCAGCACCGCCTTCAGCGCCGGGCCGGCATGGTCGCTGCCGATTGCAATGGTGAGGGAGGTGTCTGCTGTCATCATGGCTTCCCTGTAACATGCGGCGGCGCATCGGCGAAATTACCCGTGCCGGCGCCCCGCCGCATCCCGGCCATGCAGCATCCGCCCACCGCTGGCAAGGCGCAGTTGGCATTCCGGCCCACCGGCGGCAAGGTGCGGGCGCGAAACTCGGGAGCACGGACATGCGCATACTCATCCTCGGCGCCGGCGGCATCGGCGGCTATTACGGCGGACGGCTGGCGGCAGCCGGGGTCGACGTCACCTTCCTCGTGCGCCCGCGCCGCGCCGCGGTGCTGGCCGAGCATGGCCTGGTGATCAAAAGCCCGTTCGGCGACCTGACCCAGAAGGTGAACACCCTCACCGCCGACACCGTGCGGCCGGGCTACGACGCCATCATCATCAGCTGCAAGGCGTTCGACCTGGAGGAGGCGATCGCCGCGATCCGTCCGGCCGCAGCAGGCGCGCTGATCCTGCCGCAACTCAACGGCATGGCGCATCTGGACCGGCTGGACGCCGAGTTCGGCCGCGACCGGGTGCTGGGCGGCGTCGCCGGCATCGCCGTCACGCTGACCGCTGACGGCGAGGTGCATCACCTGAACAAACTGGCCACCTTCGTCACCGGTCCACGCAGCCCTGCCGCCGAGGCCAGATGCGCGGCGCTGGCGGTGGAACTCGGCAAGGGTGGCTTCGACTTCCGCAACAGCACCGATATCGTCCAGGATATGTGGGAAAAATGGGTGTTCCTGTGCTCGCTGGCGGCGATGTGCTGCCTGATGCGCGGCCGGGTGAGCCAGATCGTCGGCTCCAGCGCCGATGGCGCGGCACTAATGCTGGAAATGCTGGACGATTGCGCCGCCGCCGCCACCGCCGCCGGCCACACCCCGCGCGACGCCCATCGCACCAACACCCGCAAGCAGCTCAGCGACCCGAACGGCCAGTGGGAAGCCTCGATGCTGCGCGACGTGCGGGCCGGCAACAAGGTGGAGGCCGATCACGTGGTGGGCGACATGCTGGCCCGCGCAGTCGCCGCCGGCCGCCCCGCCACCCTGCTGAAAGCCGCCTACGCGCACCTGAAAATCTACGAATCCAGCCTCGGATAGAAGATGCACCGCGACGAAACCTGGCAGGCGCTGCGCGCCCTCAGCCTGGTGGCGCTGGCGCTGTTCATCGGCGCCCAGGCGCTGCCGGCGCTGCGGCCGTATCGCAAGCAGATCGTGGGCGCGGCGGTGGTGGTGTATTTCGTCGGCGGCGCGGTGATCGCGGGGTGGTATTTGTTAAAGTAAGGGTTCTTTTTTGAAAAAAAGAACCAAAAAACTTTTATCCGCCTTGCAACAGCGGAGTCGCGGAGACTCCGTACACTCCAATGGATAGAAAGTTTTTTTGCTTCTTTTTGTTCACAAAAAGAAGACCTTACTTCTCCAGATACGCCACCACCCGCGCAAACGCATCCGCCCGCGCCGCCGGATTGCCGCCGAGATGCACGCTGTGGTCCGGATTCTGGCTGCTCGGAATGTTGTGCAGCTGGTGCAGCTTCACCGGCGAGTCGAAATCGTGGTACGCGCCGGGATAGGTATGGATTATAACCATTCCGGGGTGTTGCGCCGCCAACGCCAGGCAGGGCGCCACCGGCGTCCAGTCGTCGGCCGCGCCGTGCAGGATCAGGAATGGCGCCGCCGGCTGCCAGGTGGTGCTGACCGAGGCGGCACGGCAGCCCGGGTAGAACGCCACCACGCGGCGCAGCAGGCCCGCCGGCAGGTCCGGCGCCACCCGGCCGGTGGCGACCACGGTGCTGCCGCCGTCCGACCAGCCGAGCAATGCGATGCCGCCCGGCGGCGTGCCGGGGCGGGCGGCCAGCCAGCGCATCGCGGCGATGGCGTCCTGCCGGCGCAGCCCGCCGGAGGTGGCGACGCGGTGGCGCACCCGGCATTGCGAGCCCAGCCCGCGCGAGCCAAAGCTGTCGGGCCGCAGCACGATGTGCCCGGCGGCGACCAGCGCCCGCACCCAGGCGTCGTCGCGCGCCGGATACGGCCCGTCGCAGCCATGCAGGGCGACGATCGCCGGCGCCACCGCGGGGCCGGCGGGCAGCGCCAGGTCGGCGCGCAGCACCAGGCCGCCTGGCCCCGGCAGCGTCACCGGGGCGGCCATCGCGGCGCCGCCCAGCAGCATCAGCAGCACCGCCAGCAGGAAACGCATGTCACCCGACGCCCATGAAGGTGTCGAACAGCAGCTTGAAATTGAGCACCAGAATGATCCCGGCCACCAGCCAGGACAACCACATCAGCCAGTGCGGGATCACGAAGTGACCCATCTTGCGCCGATCCGACACGAAACGCACCAGCGGCACCACCGCGAACGGCAACTGCATCGACAGCACCACCTGACTGAGCACCAGCAGCTCGCCGGTGCCGCGCTCGCCATACAGCATGGTCACGAACACCACCGGCACGATCGCCAGGCCGCGGGTGATCAGCCGGCGCAGGATCGGCCGCAGCCGCAGCCGCAGGAACCCCTCCATGACGATCTGCCCGGCCAGCGTGCCGGTCACCGTCGAATTGACGCCGGACGCCAGCAGCGCCACCGCGAACACCACCGAGGCGATGCCGACGCCGAGCAACGGCGACAGCAGGTGATAGGCGTCCTCGATCTCGGCCACGTCCTGGTGGCCGCTGTTATGGAACACCGCGGCGGCGACGATCAGGATGGCGGCGTTGACGAACAGCGCCAGCATCAGCGCGATGGTGCTGTCGGCCACCGCGAACTTGATCGCGCTGCGCTTGCCCTCGTCGGTGCGCGGATAGGCGCGGGTCTGCACGATCGAGGAGTGCAGATAAAGGTTATGCGGCATAACCGTCGCGCCGATGATGCCGATGGCGATGTACAGCATCGCCGGGTTGGAGACGATCTCCGGCGACGGGATGAAGCCGCCCAGAATGGCTGCCACCGGCGGCGCGGCCAGCGCGATCTGCACCCCGAAGCACAGGGCGATGATCACCAGCATGGCGATCACGAAGGCTTCCAGGTAGCGGAAGCCGCGATCCATCAGCATCAGCAGCAGGAATGCGTCCAGCCCGGTCAGCAGCACGCCGGCCAGCAGCGGGATGCCGAAAAGCAGGTTCAGCGCGATCGCGGTGCCGATCACCTCGGCCAGGTCGCAGGCGATGATGGCGATCTCGCAGCCGATCCAGAGCGCGAAATTGACCGGCGGCGAATAGGCGTCGCGGCAGGCCTGCGCCAGGTCGCGCCCGGTGGCGATGCCGAGCCGCGCCGCCAGTGCCTGCAGCAGGATCGCCATCAGGTTGGACAGCATGATGACCGACAGCAGCGTATAGCCGAACTGGGCGCCGCCGGCGATGTCGGTCGCCCAGTTGCCGGGGTCCATGTAGCCGACCGAGACCATGTAGCCGGGGCCGGAGAACGCCAGCAGGCGGCGGAACCAGGTGCCGCCCATCGGCACCCGCACGCTGGCGTTCACCTCCGAGAGGCTCGGCAGATCGGCGGTATGCACGATCCAGCTTCCTTGGCGTCGCCCAACCAGATCCGCCATGCGCAGCCTCCGCCCGAAATTCAACCTGAGCCATGAAAGTGTAGCCTAGGCTACATTGTGCAGCGTAAGATGGAAAGCAATCGCGGCCGTGTCAACGCACATGCGCGCAACGGTCGATATCGGCGATTGAATTCCCCTCCCCGCTTCGTCATGGTCCCGCCGCGAGAAGGAGAGCCAGCGTGCCGCCAGAGTCGGCCCCCATCCCGGACAGTGCCGCCGCCGAGGACAAGCGGTTGCCCGCCGAACCGACACAGGCAAAGCGGTTCGGCAAGACCCGGACTGCGCAGTCCACCGCCCTGGCCGAGGATTATGTCGAACTGATCGCCGACCTGCTGGCCACCGGCGGCGAGGCACGGCCGACTGACATCGCGCGTCGGCTCGGCGTCTCGCATGCCAGCGCGATCAAGACCATCGCCCGGCTGAAGCGCGAGGGCCTGGCCACCGCGCGGCCCTATCGCGGCGTGTTCCTTACCGAGGCCGGCGAGAAGCTAGCCATCCGGGCCAAGGTTCGCCACCGCCTGGTGGTCGATCTGCTGCGCGCCGTCGGCGTGCCGGCCGAGGCCGCCGAGCAGGATGCCGAGGGCATCGAGCACCATGTTTCCGACCTGACCCTCGCGGCGTTTTCGCGTTTCCTGGAGGGATGCAAATGAGCACCACCCGGCGTGGTCTGTTGCGTGGCGGCCTGCTGAGCGGGGCTGCCGGGATGCTGGCGGGGGCGCCGGACACCGAGGCGGCGGCGCAGCCCGCGCCCCATGGCAGCGCCCATGGCAGCTTGCGCGACATCGACCACGTGATCGTGCTGATGAAGGAGAACCGCTCCTTCGACCATTATTTCGGCACCCTCGCCGGCGTGCGCGGCTACGGCGATCCGAGCGGCGCCGCCACCTTCCACCAGCCCGACCCGGCCGCGCCCGGCGGCGTGCGGCTGCCGTTCCACCTCGACACCAGCCGCACCGCCGCCCAGCGCCTGCCCGACCTTGAACACACCCGCCGGAGCCAGCACGCCGCCCTGGCACGCGGCAAGATGAACGGCTGGCTCGCCTCGCTGCGCCGCGAGGGCGACGACGCCGGCTTCACCATGGGCTACCTGCGGCGCGCCGACCTGCCGCTCTACAGCACCCTGGCGGATGCCTTCACCGTCTGCGACGGCTACCACGCCGCCCTGCTCGGCCCCACCCACCCGAACCGGATCATGATGATGACCGGCACGGTGGACGCCGCCGGCAAATACGGCAGCCCGGCGCTGAACAACCGCGGCCGCAACTACCTGTGGGAGACCTACCCGGAACGGCTGGAGCGCGCCGGCATCTCCTGGCGGGTGCATCATGAGGCCGATGACTTCGGCTGCAACGTGCTGAAATACTTCGCGCAATACCGCCTCGCCACCCCAGGCCAGCCGCTGCACGACAACGCGATGCGCAACCAGGACTTCGCCGCCCTGCTTGACGACCTCCGCAGTGGAAACATTCCGCAGGTGCTGTTCGTGATCCCGCCGGCCGCCGCCAGCGAGCACCCCTCCTACCTGCCCGCCGAGGGCGAGCACTACACCGCCCGCCTGCTGGCCGCCCTATGGTCCAACCCGAAGCTCTGGGCGCGCACCGCAGTGATCCTCAACTGGGACGAGAATGACGGGCTGTTCGACCACGTCGCCCCGCCGCAACCCACCCCCGGCACCGGCGACGAATGGGTCGACGGCAAATCCGTCGGCCCCGGCTTCCGCGTGCCCTGCCTGGTGATCTCGCCGTGGAGTGCCGCCAGCCCCGGCGAATTATCGCCGGTCTGCGGCCGCGTGTTCGACCACACCTCGGTGCTGCGGCTGCTGGAAACTCGCTTCGGCGTGGAAGCGCCCCTGATCAGCCACTGGCGCCGGCAGGTCAGCGGCGACCTCGCCGACTGCTTCGATTTCACCCGCCCGGCCCGGCTGCAACCGCCCACCCTGCCAGATACCGCCGCCGCCCTGGCCGCCGCCGAACGCGCTATCCGCGATTTGCCGAAGCCTCGGGTGCTGGCGATGACGACACTGCCGAAGCAGGAGGCGGGGAGCAGAAGAAGGGTAGGGTAAGCGGTTCTTTTTTGAAAAAAAGAACCAAAAAACTTCATCCGCCTTGCAACATCGGAGTGGCGGAGACTCCGTACACTCCAATGGATAGAAAGTTTTTTTGCTTCTTTTTGTTCACAAAAAGAAGACCTTCCCTCAAATCGGCGTCCCCGGCGGCGGCGCCAGTGTGCCCGGCGTGCGGAAGCGTTCCGGCGCCTGCCCGAACGCGGCGATGGTCGCAAGCGCGGCCGCGCGCTGTGCCCGGCTGAGCGGATCGGCCGGCGCGGTGGCCAGTTCGGCGCGCAGGGTTTCCACCGTGTCGCAGGCCACCGCCCGCACCAGCGGCGAGGCCTCGGTGCTGGCCGCCAGCGCCAGCAGGTGCCGCAGCGTGACATGCTCCACCACCAGCTTCACCGCCTGCGTCAGGCCGACCTCGGCGGGGGCGCGGAAGGTGGCGTCCAGCACCGCATCGAGCATTTCGTGCAGGCTCGGCAGGCTGGCGTCGCGCTGGTGGTATTCGATCAGACGGGCGGCGCGGTGCGGGTGCAGCAGCAGCGCCAGGCTGTGGGTCGCGGCGCCCTCGGCGGCGGCCAGCGGGTCGAAGGTGAGGCCGGTATGGGCGGGGAAGGAGTCGCGGATGCGGGGGTATTCCGGCGGCCGTGGCGGCAGCAGCCGCAGCAGCTTCTCCGGCAGCGTCAGCACCGCCGGGGCGATGGTCGCCAGCACCGTCGCGATGCCGCGCCGCTGGTCATCCCCCGGCACCATCTCGGTGACCGGCTGGCCGTCGCCGCGCAGCGCGTAGCGGAACGCCAGCCCGCCGACCAGCTTCACCGCCGCCTCCACCTGGTAGCGGTGCAGCAGGTAGAGCGGCACCAGCGTGTCGGCCAGCAGCGCCATCGGCCGGCCGGGCTTGATCGCCGCCTCACCGAACCGCGCCAGCGCCGCCTCCCGCACCGCCAGCACGTGGTGCAGTTCGCGGGCGGCGTCGGCGCCGGTGTCCCAGTTATGCGCCTTGGGATGCACGCCGCTGTCCGGCACCGCATCCTGCTGCGCCATGGTGTAGAGGCCGGCGCGCGCCGCGTCTTCCAGGATGCCGTCGAGTGCGGCCTGCTCCTGCTCCGCCGTGGTGCCGGGCGGGAACTGGCAGTAGCCCCATTTGATCGAAATCTCGTCCCATGTGCCGATCGCCGTGCCGTAGGCCGCTGACAGGTCGACCTCGCCGTTGCCGGTCAGCTTCAGCTCCAGTCCCGGGTAGTCCATCACCGACATAGCGGCGCCGAAGGTGCTGGCGACGTGGTTGTGGTCCAGCCCCAGCGTATGGCCGATCTCATGCGCCGAAAGCTGCCGCAGCCTGGCCATCATCAGTTCGTGCACCGCCGGGCTCGGGGTGGCGTCGTCATAGGGCGACAGCAGCGCCTCGGAGATCATCCGCAGATGCCGGTCGCGCAGCGCGGTCAGCGTCACGGTGCCCTGGATGATCTCGCCGGTGCGCGGGTCCCAGATGGTCTTGCCGTTGGAATAGCCTCGGCTGCCGCGCGGCACCCAGTTGATCATGTTGTAGCGGATGTCCATCGGGTCGGCGCCCTCAGGCAGCAACTCCAGCCGGAATGCGTCGCGGAAACCGGCGGCCTCGAAGGCCTGGTTCCACCACCGCCCGCCTTCCAGCAATGCCGTGCGCATCGGCTCCGGCGCGCCGCGATCGAGGTAATAGACGATCGGCCGCACCGGCGCGCTGACCGCCGCCGTCGGGTCCTGCTTCTCCAGCCGGTGGTGCAGCGCGTAATGGGTGTCGGCCGGCTGCTCCAGCGAGGCGGCAAAATCGTGGAAGATCACGCTGCTGAAGAACGACGAACGCGGGTCGAACCGCCGCGGCCGGAAGCCCGGCTCCGGCAGTTGCACGAAACAGTTGCGCACCCGGATGGTGATCGCCCGCGGATCGGGCGCCATCGCCGCCAATCCCTCGACCTGCCCATTGCCGAACCAGAACGGCAACCGCGTGGCCTCGGGGTTGGTGAAGGTGAGGATGCTCTCCACCTGGGTGTTGAACGGAAACGCGCCGGTGCCCTCCTCGGCGATGGCGCAGCGGGCGGGGTCCAACGCATACGCCCCCTCCCCCAGCCTGCTCAGCGAGCCGGCGACGCTGTTGGCGTCACGCAGCAGGAAGTCGGTGGCGTCCACCACCACGCCATCGCCTCCATCGACGATATCCCCCCCATCGACGATATCACCACCCTCGACGATATCGCCCCCCGCGACGATTTCAAACGCCCACAGCACCGATTCGGCGAACGCCTGCCGCACCGCGTCACGCTGCGCCTGCTCCGGCGACGATGAGCGCCAGGCGTAATTCGCCGCGATCAGCAGCAGCCGCGCCCCCCGCCGCTCGAACCGCACCACCTGCGGCCGGCTGAGATTGCCGCGCTCCAGCCGGTAGTCGCCGAGCCCGTGCGACAGCCGGTCGAGATACAGCATCTCGGCCCCCGGCGTGCGGATGCGCAGATAGACGCGGCCACCGGCCTGATCCCAGAGCAGCGGCACGAAGCCGTCGAGCGGGCGGCAGGCGGACAGGTCGGGGGGCGATGTGTTCATGGCCCGGAGTCTCGCCGCCACGCGCCCCCCGTCAAGCCAGGGTCACAAGCCAGGCTCAGATGATGCCCCTGGCCTTCAACGACTCGAAATCCGCGACGCTGATGTCCAGCAGGTCTTCCAGCACCTCCTCGGTGTGCTCGCCCAGCAGCGGCGGTGGGAAACGGTAATCGGCCGGGGTTTCCGACAGCCGCACCGGATTGGCGATCACCTTCACGTCCACGCCACTGCTATGCGCCATCGTCACCTCCACGCCGCGCGCCTGCACATGCGGGTCGGCGAACACCTCGGAGAGCTTGTTGATCGGCCCGCAACCGATCTTCAGCGGCTCCAGCTTCTCCACCCACCACAAGGTCGGGTGGCTTTGCAGCAGCGGCGTCAGCGTATCGGTGACCAACTGGCGGTTGGCGACGCGGGCCGGGTTGGTGGCGAAGCGCGGGTCGGCCAGCAGATGCGCGACGCCGAAATTCTCGCAGAACCGTTTGAAGGTCGGGTCGTTGCCAACCGACAACACGATATGGCCGTCCTCGGTGGGAAACACCTGGTAAGGCACGATGTTCGGGTGCTGGTTGCCCAGCCGTGGCGGGTTCTCGCCGGTCGCCAGATAGTTCATCCCCTGGTTGGCCAGCCAGGCCACATGGGTGTCCAGCATGCCGATATCGACCTGCTGGCCAACGCCGGTGCGATCACGATGGCGCAGGGCGGCCAGGATGCCGATGCAGCCGTACAGCCCGGCGAACAGGTCGGCCACCGGCACGCCGACCTTCTGCGGCATCCCGTCCGGCTCGCCGGTCAGGCTCATCACCCCGCCCATCGCCTGGATCAGGCTGTCATAGCCGGGGCGCGGCGCATACGGCCCGGTCTGGCCGAAGCCGGTGATCGAGCAATAGATCAGGCCAGGGAACTCGCCGTGCACCTGTTCGTAGCCCAGGCCGTATTTGGTCAGTTGGCCGACCTTGAAATTCTCCACCAGCATGTCGCAATCGGCCAGCAGCCTGCGCAGGATCGCCTGGCCCTCGGGGGTGGAGATGTCCAGCGTCACCGAGCGCTTGTTGCGGTTGACGCCGATGAAATAGGCGCTCTCCTGGGTGCCGGGCATCACCGGCGGCGCGAAGCCACGGGTGTCGTCGCCGCTGCCGGGCCGCTCGATCTTGATCACCTCGGCGCCCAGATCGCCGAGCATCTGGGTGCAGGTCGGGCCGGCCAGCACGCGGGTCAGGTCGAGCACCCGCAGGCCCTTCAACGGGCCGGTCGCCTCTTTCATGGTCATCCGCTTGTGTTCCCCCAGAAATTTCCCACCCGCTTGCCCCTGCGGGCAAACGGCCATATGCCCACGCCTTATAGGTCCGTAACCGCGCGAAGGAAAATCCGATGCCCGACAATTCCGCTGCCGCCACGACCCCGCATGATCCGACACTCGACGAGAAGGCGCTGGCCCGCGCGCTGTCCGCCCGCCACTTCATCGGCGGCGCGCTGGTGGCCGCCCGCAGCGGCAAGACCTTCCCGGTGGTGAACCCGGCCACCGGCGAGGAAATCGCCACCGCCGCCCTTGGCGATGCCGCCGACGTGGCGGCCGCAGTCGAGAACGCCGCCACCGCGCAGAAAGCCTGGGCCAAAATGCCGGCCCGCAAGCGCGGCGCGCTGGTCGCCTCCTGCGGCAACATCATCCGCGCCCATATCGAGGAACTGGCCCGGCTGATCACGCTGGAGACCGGCAAGGCGCTGCGCACCGAAAGCCGGGTGGAGGCCAACACGGTGGCCGACATCCTGGAATTCTTCGGCGGCCTGGGCAGCGAGCTGAAGGGCGAGAGCGTGCCGTTCGCGCCGGGGGTGCTGAGCGTCACCGTGCGCGAGCCGCTCGGCGTGGTCGGCGCCATCATCCCGTGGAACGTGCCGATGCTGCTGATGGCACTGAAGATCGCCCCGGCGCTGGCCGCCGGCAACACCGTGGTGGTGAAATCCGCCGAGGAGGCGCCGCTCGCCGTGCTGCGCATCTGCGAGCTGATGGCGCGCGCGCTGCCGGCAGGCTGCTTCAACCTGCTGTCCGGCTTCGGCCCGGAATGCGGCGCGCCGCTGGTCGCCCACCCGAAGGTGCGCAAGGTCACCTTCACCGGCAGCGTTGAGGTCGGCCGCATCGTCGCCAAAGGCGCCGCCGAGAAGCTGATCCCGGTGACGCTGGAACTCGGCGGCAAGTCGCCGATGATCGTCTTCAGCGACTGCGATTTCGAGAAAACCGTCGCCGGCGCCGTCACCTCGATGCGCTTCACCCGGCAGGGCCAGAGCTGCACCGCCGCCAGCCGCATCTATGTCGAGCGGCCGATCTTCGACCGCTTCGTGGCGGCGATGGCGGAAAAGGTCGACGCCATGGTGATGGGCGATCCGCTCGACGAGAAGACCGATATCGGCACCATCATCAGCCGCGAGCAGTTCGCCAAGGTGGAGGGCTTCATCGCCGAGGGTATCGCCACCGCCGGCGCCACCGGCCGCGCCTGCTCGGCGATGCCGTCCGACCCGGCGCTGAAAAAGGGCCTGTTCATCCGCCCGCATATCTTCACCGGCGTCGACAAGGACTCGCGGCTGGTGCAGCAGGAGATCTTCGGCCCGGTGACCTGCATCTTCCCGTTCGACGACGCCGAAGCGGTGCTGGCCGAGGCCAATGACAGCGAATACGGCCTCGCCGCCTCGATCTGGACCAACAACCTCAAGGTCGGCCTGTCGCTGGCGCACCGGGTGGAAGCCGGCCTGGTGCAGATCAACCAGAACCTGGTGGTGCAGGCCAACCTGTCCTATGGCGGCGTCAAAAGCTCCGGCCTGGGCAAGGAGGCCAGCCTGGAATCGATGCTGGAGCACTTCACCCACAAGAAGACCATCATGGTGAACTACGCCGGCTGAACCGGTATCGCGGGCGGCGTTCCGGCAGGCCATCTTGCCGGAGCGCCGCTGCCGGCCTGCATCTCCCCACCCGCTAGAACGGCAGCATATGCCGCAGCTTGCCCACCGCCTTGCCGCCCACTTCCACCGCCTTGCCCTTCACCTTGCTGGCCAGCGCGCGCGCCGGATCGTACACCGCATGCGCCGCCAGCCGCAGGCTGTTCCACCAGGCGCCGCTGGTGGAAAGAGCGGTATCCCCGGCCGCCACCACATTGTCCTGCATCAACGGGTCGGCGCCGCTCCAGTTCAGCACCAGGGTGCCGCCGCCGCCCTGGTGCAGGTAGCTGTTGCCCTGCACCGCAACCGGGCCATCGCCGCCGGTCAGCAGCACCGCGGCGCCCACCGCGTCCTGGACGAAACTGTTGCCCTCCAGCAGCACCGGCCCACGCGCCGCCAGCCGCACCAGCCCGGCCGCGCCGCCCTCGACCCGGTTGCCGTGCAAGGTCACCCGCGCCGCATCCGAGGTGATCGCCAGCCCGGCGCGCGGCGCGATGAACTGCGAGTCCACCACCTCCAGCCGCGCCCAGTCGCCGACCATCAACGCGCTGGTGCAGCGCCCGCCCGAACAGCTGCCGATATCCTCGAACCGGCTGCGCAGCACAAGCAGCACCGCCGCGCGCCCGGCCGTCAGTATTCCCACCTGGTTGTTGATGAACGCGCAATCCTCCACCGTCAGATTGCCGCCCTCGGCGCGGATGCCGGCGCCGTTATTGTCCGGCACCCGGATGCGGGTAAAGGTCAGGCCGCGCACCACCACATCGTGGCCGCCGATCACGAACGACGCCTTGCCAGCGCAGCTGAGATCGGACAGCACCACCCCCGGCCCGGCGGCCGCGATGGTCAGCCGGTTAGCGTTCCAGATCGCGCAGTCGAAATAAGTGCCGGGAGCAATCCGCACCTCGTCGCCGTCCTTGGCCACCCGCGCCGCGTCGCTCGGCCGCGCCAGCTTCTGTCCCGGCCCCACCAGCAGCACACGCGCCGTCGCCGGCCCGGCGCCCACCGCCAGCAGCAGCAGCGCCAGCAGCAGAGACCGCACCCTCATCCTTCCTTCAACTCGGTCCCGGCCAGCCGCTCGCTGAGCTGCGCCAGCGCGGTATGGTCCTGCCCCGGCCCCAGCAGCCCCAGCGCACCGGCCACCATATCGCGGCACACCGCCGAGAACGGCACCGGCGTCGCGGTATCCTTGGCCATCTGCAGCGCGATCGACAGGTCCTTCACCAACAGATCCAGGCTGAACCCGGAATCGAACGCGCGGGACAGCACGAACTGGCGGAACTTCCTCTGCGTCGAATTGTTCATCCCGGTCGAGGCGTTCAGCACGTCCACCATCAGCCCCGGCTCCAGCCCGAACCGCTGCCCGACCAGCAGCGCCTCGATACCGATCAAAAACCCGCCGGCCGACACCAGGTTGTTCAGCGCCTTCATCGCCTGCCCGGCGCCCACGGCCCCGCAGCGGGTGATCGTGCTGCCCATCGAAGCCAGCACCGGCCGCACCCGCTCGATCACCTCGGCATCGCCGCCAACCATGATCGCCAGTTTTCCCGTCTTCGCCCGCGACACCCCGCCCGACACCGGCGCATCGATCAGTACCGCCCCCCGCTCGGCCACCTTCGCCGCCAGCGCCTGGGTCACCGCCGGCAGCCCGGAGGTCATGTCGATCACCACCGTGCCCGGCCGCAGCCCGGCCAGCAGGTTGTCACCGTCGTCCGCCAGCACCTGCTCGACGATGGCGCTGGTCGGCAGCATGGTCACCACCACCCCTGCCCCGCCGGCCAGCTCGGCCAGCGTGTGCGGCGCGCCACCGCCCACCTGCTGGACGAAATTCTCCGCCGTCCCACGCCGCGCATCGGCCACCGCCACCGCATACCCGGCGCCAACCAGACAGGCCGCCATCGGCCAGCCCATGTTGCCGACCCCGACGAACCCGATCGCCGGCTTGCTATCCCCGCTCACTGGCCATCCACTTCCTTGAACACCGCCACCGCGTGCTTGAACGCATCGAGCCCGGCCGGAATCCCGCAATAGATGCAGGTCTGCAGCAGGATTTCCTTGATCTCGTCGCGCGTTACCCCGTTGTTCAGCGCCCCGCGCAGATGCAGCTTCAACTCCGGCCCACGGTTCAGCGCCGTCAGCATCGCGAGGTTCAGCATCGAGCGGTGCCGCTTATCCAACCCCGGCCGGGTCCACACGTCGCCCCAGCAATACTCGGTCACCAGTTTCTGGAAATCGACCATGAATGCGTCGACATTCTGCAGCGACGCATCGACATACGCCGCCCCCAGCACCGAGCGTCGCATATCCAGCCCCTTGGCGAACAGCTCGCTTGCGAATTCCGGTCGCGCCGCCTTCTTCGCCGTCTTCGCCTTGGTCTTCGTGCCTGCCTTGGCCATTGCGATCCCCTCCTGTACGGTCAGTCCGGCTAAGCTAACCGCTGCCACCGGCACCGCAAGCCCGCGCGCCCAACCCCGCCTGCTCAACCAGGAACCGCCGCATGCCCCAATATGAGATCTTCGCGCTGCGCTACGCCCATATGGCCGACCGCACCCAGGGCAGCAACCTGATCTTCCCCGACGACCACACCGCCCCGATGCCGCTCGACTTCTTCGTCTGGGCGATACGAGGCGAAGGCCGCACCATCGTGCTCGACACCGGCTTCGACGCCGCCTCCGCCCAGCGTCGCAACCGCACCTGGCTGCGCTCGCCGATCGCCGCCCTCAAATCCATCGGCATCGACGCCGCCGAAGTGAAAGACGTGGTGCTGAGCCACATGCACTGGGACCACGCCGGCCACTGGCAGGAGTTCCCGAAAGCCCGCTTCCATCTGCAGGACGCCGAGATGGCCTACTGCACCGGCCGCTGCATGTGCCACGAGGTGATGCGCCGTCCGTTCGAGGTCGAGCACGTCACCGAGGCGGTCCGCGCGGTGTTCGCCGAACGGGTGAAATTCCACGCCGGCACCGCCGAGATCGCCCCCGGCGTCACCCTGCATCTGGTCGGCGGCCATTCCGGCGGCCTGCAGATCATGCGCGTGCCCACCGCCCGCGGCTGGGTGGTGCTGGCCAGCGACGCCACCCATTTCTGGTACAATATCCGCCGCCGCAGCCCGTTCTCCCTGCTGCACAACCTGCAGGCGATGTGCGAGGGCTGGGAGACCTGCGAGGCGCTGGCCGACGGCCCCGACCACATCATCCCCGGCCACGACCCGCTGGTCACCGCCCGCTTCCCCAAGCACCAAGGCGACCCCGATACCATGCGGCTCGACCTGCCGCCGCTAGACTGAGCGAGCGCGGCCAATGCGCCTGATGCGTCCGCTGCGGGCGGCCCATCGCCTGCCCCGGCTGATCGCCCGGCTCGGCGCCCTGGTGCTGCCGCTGCTGGCGATCGCCGCCTACCTGGTCTGGCACACCCTGCCGGACGCCAACCTCACCACCGCGATCCCCGGCCTCACCGCCCCGGTCGATATCGGCATCGACGCCGACGGCATCCCGCATATCCACGCCCTCACCGAGGCCGACGCCGCCGCCGCCCTCGGCTTCCTGCACGCCCGCGACCGCCTGCTGCAAATGGACCTGATGCGCCGCGCCGCCGCCGGCACGCTGTCCGAGATCGCCGGCCCCGCCACCCTGCCCAGCGACCGGCTGATGCGCACCCTCGGCCTGCGCCGCGCCGCCGAGGCCGACCTCGCCACCCTGCCGCCCGAGGCGCTGCACCTGCTCACCGCCTACGCGCGCGGGGTCAACGCCTACATCGCGCTGCGCGGCCGCTTCGCCGGGCTGGCCTTCCTCGCCCTCGGCCGCCCCGCCCCCTGGACGCCGGTGGACTCGCTGCTATGGGCCAAGACCATGGGCCTCTATCTGTCCGGCAACTGGCGCACCGAACTGGCCCGCGCCGGCCTGCTCTCCCGCCTGTCGCCAGAAACCATCCTCTCCTACTGGCCGGACTCCGGCGGCGCCGGCCACCCGGAGGCGGCCCTGAGCCCCGCCCTCGCCGCCACCGCCACCCGCCTCGCCGCCGTGCTGCCCGCCTTCCCGGCCCGCTTCACCCAGCCGGCCACCGCCAGCAACGCCTGGGCGGTGGACGCCGCCCACAGCGCCACCGGCGCCCCGCTGCTGGCCGGCGACCCGCATCTCGGCTTCAGCCTGCCCGGCCCCTGGTATCTCGCCCGCATCGACACCCCGCGCGCCACCCTGGCCGGCGCCACCGCCCCCGGCGTGCCGTTCATGGTGCTCGGCCATAACCGCCGCATCGCCTGGAGCTTCACCTCCACCGGCGCCGACGTGCAGGACCTGTTCGTCGAAACCCCCGAGGGCACCAACCAGTACCTGACCCCGGACGGCCCCCGCCCATTCGAGACGCGCACCGAGACCATCCATGTCCGCGGCCAGCCCGACGACATCCTGCACGTCCGCAGCACCCGCCACGGCCCGCTGGTCTCCGACCTGATCGCTGGCCACGGCCCAATGCTGGCGCTGCAAATGGCCAACCTGGCACCGGGCGACACCGCCGCCGCCGGCCTGCTGGCGCTGAACCAGGCGCAGACCGTGGCCGAGGCGCTCGCCGCCGCCCCGCGCATCACCTCGCCGGTGCAGAACCTGCTGGTCGCCGACCGCAGCACCATCGCGCTCGCCGTCACCGGCCGGGTGCCGATCCGCAAATCCGGCGACGGCGCGCTCCCGTCACCCGGCGCCGACGGCAGCCACGACTGGACCGGCTGGGCCAGCGGCGCCCAGTTGCCGCAAATCATCGCCCCGGCCAGCGGCCGGCTGGTCAACGCCAACGAGCGCGTCGCCCCGCCCGACTTCCCGGTCTTCCTCGGCCGCGACTGGTACGACGATCTGCGCGCCCGCCGCATCCGCCAGCTGCTCGACGCCCGCCCGAAGCACGACCCCGCCGATTTCACCGCCATGCAACTCGACACGCTGGACCTCGCCGCCACCGACCTGCTGCCCCGCCTCACCGCGCTGCCGGCAACCGACCCGCTCGCGATCCGCGCCCTCAGCCTGCTGCGGCTGTGGAATGGCCACGCCGACACCAACCTGCTGCAGCCGCTGATCTTCACCGCCTGGATGCAACAGGTGCTGGACGCCGTGCTGGCCCGCCAGCAGATTCCGCCGCTGGCCGCCGCGCCCTGGCCGGTGCTGCTGCCCACCCTGCTGACGCCCGCCGGCACCCCGCTGTGCGGCGGCGACTGCAACGCCCTGCTCAGCCAGGCGCTGGCCAGGGCGATGGCCAAACTCGCCGCCCGCTACGGCCTCGACCCGATCGACTTGCGCTGGGGCGACGCCCATCCGGCGGTGTTCGCCCACCCGCTGCTGTCGCGCATCCCTGGCCTGGAGCAACTCGCCACCGCCGAAATCGCCGCCCCCGGCGACGTCAACACCGTGAACCAGGGCGGCTCCTGGCTCGGCCATTTCCGCTCGGTGCACGGCGCCTCGTTCCGCGCCGTCTACGACCTCGCCGACCTCGATCGCAGCCGCTTCATGCTGGCACCCGGCCAGTCCGGCCATATCCTCAGCCCTGGCTCGCGAAATTTGCTCACAAGCTGGCGCAACGGCGCTACCATCTTCCTGGGACCGGAGATGCCGGCCGCGTCACATCTGCGCCTTTTGCCCCCATTCGAGGTAAAGCCCCCAAGATGATCCCCTATGCCAGCCCCGACGCGATGCTGCAGGACGACATCCTGACCACCGGCGTGCTGACCCGCCGGGTGTTCGCCTGGCTGATCGACGCCGCCCTGATCGCCATGCTGGTCGGCGCCGCCTGGAGCTTCGGCATGGTGCTCGGCATCCTCACCCTCGGCCTCACCATGCCGCTGCTCGGCGGCCTGCCGGTGCTGCCGGTGCTGTACACCTGGCTCAGCCTGGCCAGCCCGTTGTCGGCCACCCCCGGCCAGGCGCTGCTCGGCCTCACCGTGCGGCGCGACGACGACCTCGGCCGCCCGACGATGCTGCAGGCGCTGGTCAGCGCCGTCGGCTACTACGTCACCATGGTGCTCGGCGCGATCTGGCTGCTGGTCGCCATCCTCACCACCCGCCGCCGCACCCTGCACGACATGGTCGCCGGCCTGGTGGTGGTGCGCAGCCGGGCATTGACCGCCGATACCGCGGGCTGGAACATGCGCGGCGGAGGTTGGACCCCGAGATGAGCTTGCCGCCATGAGCTTCAAGGCGCCGCGCCGGCCGCAATTTTTCTACACCACCGCCCCGCTGCCCTGCCCCTACGTGCCCGGCCGCACCGAACGCAAGGTGGTCACCGAGATCACCGGCCCCGAAGCCGAGCGGCTGCACGACCGGCTGTCGCGCGCCGGCTTCCGCCGCAGCCACAACATCGCCTATGCGCCGGTCTGCCTCGGCTGCCACGCCTGCATCCCGATCCGCATCCCGGTGGCCGAATTCACCCCCGACCGCACTCTGCGCCGCATCGCCCGCGCCAATGCGGGCCTGCGCGGCTTCGACATGCCGGCCCGCGCCACCGCCGAGCAGTTCCACCTCTTCCAGCGCTACCAGCAGGCCCGCCACACCGACGGCGACATGGCGACGATGAGCTTCTACGACTACCGCGCGATGGTCGAGGACACCCCGATCGACACCTCGCTGGTGGAATTCCGCGACCACGCCGAGCAACTGGTCGGCGCCTGCCTCACCGACCGCCTCGGCGACGGCTTATCCGCCGTCTACAGCTATTTCCTGCCCGAACTGGCCCGCCAGTCGCTCGGCACCTACGCCATCCTGTGGCTGATCGACCGCGCCCGCAGCCTCGGCCTGCCCTATGTCTATCTCGGCTACTGGGTGCCCGAGAGCCACAAGATGTCGTACAAATCCCGCTTCCGCCCCAGCGAAATCCTGCTCGCCGGCAGCTGGCGCCGCCTCACCGAAGCCGACCTCACCACCGATTTCTCCACCCCGGCCGAGGCGCCGGCCAGCGTGCCGGCGCGCAGCAGGACCGCCAGCGTCACCGGCGACTGACCGCGGCGTCGGCTCAGGACAGCAGCGGCTGCGGCCCGAATACCAGCACCACATCATTGCGCCGCACCAAAGGTGAAAGACGCCTCGGAACTGCTTGTGGTGTAAGCTTATCCGACCGCCTCCACACCACACCAGCCGGCGATGGTCAGCGCCAGCGCCTGGGTGACGCCGTACAGCGAGTCCAGGCCGACGCTTTCGTCGATGCCATGAATATTTTCCGAATCAGGGCCGTAGCAGGTGGCTTGGGTACCCTGGTAGAGCACGTAGTGGCGGGCATCGGTCAGGCCGGCGGCGTTGTAGTGGCGCAGCGTGTCGCCGAACACCTCGGCGTGGCAGGCGGAGACCGCCTGGGAGATCGGCTGGTCGGCCGGGAACACGCAGCCATCGGCCATGAAGCCCTTGAATTCAAGCAATATCTTCGCACTTCCCAGCCGCGGATCGGCGCCCGCCTCGGCCACCAGGCGTTCGATATCGCGAGCCACGTCATGGCAGGAATAGCCGGGCATCACGCCCACCCGCAGGCCGATTTTCGTGCGTGTCGGAACCGAACTGTTCCACTCGCCGCCCTGGATGGTGCCGAGATTGATGTTGATCGGGTGGTTGTCCGCCGCGAATGACGGGTGGCGGCGCTCGCCGGCGTTCATCTCGGCTTCGTACTCTTTGAATTTGTTGAAAATAATATAGGCAGCCTCGATCGCGTTGATGCCGGCGTGCATCTCGCGGACATGCACCGGGCGGCCGGTGACGGTGACCCAGGCCCACACCACGCCGACCTCGGCGGTGTACAGCGCCGGGTAGCCGGGCCCAGGTTCCGGGATCAGGCAGGCATCCGGCTTGCCCAGCGCCTGCATCACCGCCAGCGCGCCGTTGCCGGTGCATTCCTCCTCCACCACGGCTGCCACCTGCAGCTCGGCGGCGGGCTGCAGACCGGCCAGTTTCAATGCCTTGAGCGCCGTTACGTAGGCAGAAACGCCGGCCTTCATGTCGGCAGCACCTCGGCCATACATGCGGCCGTCGCGGATGCTCGGCTGATATGGCGGGGTGGTCCACAGGTCCTCGGCGCCCTCCGGCACCACGTCGACATGGCCTTGCAGCAGCAGGCTGCGGCCCTTGGTCTGGCGCGGGCGGTGGATCGCCGCCACCGGCGCGCGGCCGGCGTAGTCGATCAGCGGCGGTGAGAATCCGGGGTGGTCAGCGAGCTTTTTGGCGTCGATTTCGACGCGAAAAGGCGCCAGTCCGAGCGCGGAAAACGCCGATTCCATGGCAAAAAGACACGACTGCTCGTGCCCCAGCAGGCTGCGATGGCGCACCAGGCTGGCCAGGAAGTCGGTATTTTCCGAACGCAGCGCGGTGCAGGCGTCCAGAATTGCCCGCTTCGCGCCGGGGTCCAGCTTCAGCATGTTATGACTCATGATAGTTCGGCTCCGAAGCAATTTGTGCCGCCAGTGTAGCCGGGCGCAGCCGGCCGAGGAACTGCGCGTCGACCAGCGCGCCGCCGCGCAACGCATAGCCGCGATGGACGCCCTCCGGTACGAAGCCGGCGCGCCGGTACAGCGCCTGCGCCGCCAGGTTGTCGGTGTAGACGGTCAGTTCCAGCCGGGTCAGGCCGAGCCAGTCATCGGCGATCTCCAGCAGCGCCGCCAGCAGCCCGCTGCCGACCCGCCGGCAGGTGAAATCGTCATGCACGCCCATGCCGATCTCGCCGACATGCCCGCGCCGCCCGGCCAGCCGCCGCAGCCAGGCGATGCCCGCCAGCCGCGCGCCGACCATCGCCACCAGCACCTGCTCGGCCTCCCCCAGCCCGGCGAGCCAGCGGCTGGTATCCTCCACGCGCGGGAATGGCAGCCGCAAAGTGCCGTGGCGGAAGCCGGGCAGCGCCTGCATCGCGGTGATCGCCGCGGCATCGTCGGGGCTGGCGGCACGCAGGGTGAAGGCGGGGTGGTCCATCGCAAACTCCTGTCTGGAGCCGCGAGGCGACCGGGATGGCCCCGTCCGCCTTGCGGCGGGGCCTGTGGGATGCGCGCTGCGGTCAGCAGGCGCGTCGCCACGGCCCCGGATGACGGGTCATCCGAAGGCAGCTGGCGACGACGGTGCGGGCGTTGCGGCGCATGTGGGAACCGGACCATGGCAGCAGTGCATTGTAAAGTCGCGCGGCGCACATAGCGGCATCACACTGCCGCCATATCTGTGGCGATGTCTGCGATGTTGTGGCTCAACCGGAGTGTGATGAATGCGGCTTTGGCGAATCTCTCTGCTCGGCGCGGCGCTGGCCGCCGGGGGCGCGCTGCCGGCGCTGGCGCAGCAGGCGGACACCTCGGTGCGGCCGTTCAGCGGCGGCATCTGGAGTGCGAGGGTGGAGAACGACAAATTCACCACGCTGCCGCTCGGCTCGGATAAATATTACACCTCCGGACTGGAGGCGACCTGGGTGTCCGACCCTGGTCATGTACCGGAACCGCTGAACGGGCTGGCCGGCTGGCTGTGGGGCGACGGCGTGCGGCGCTGGGGGCTGGGGATCAGCCAGCAGATTTACACGCCGACCAACACCAACTCCGCCACCCCCAACCCGCGCGACCGTCCGCTGGCCGGCTACCTGGCCGCCACCCTCTCGCTGAGCCAGGAGAGCGGCGCGCCGGAGTATGGCCATAAGGACATGCTGGCGCTGTCGCTGGGGGTGATCGGGCCGTCGGCGCTGGGGCGGCAGGTGCAGAATGGCTGGCACTCGTTCATCCACGTCGCCCCCAACCGCGGCTGGGACAAGCAGATGCCGGACGAGGCGCAGTTCGAACTGCTGGCCGGGCGCACCTGGAAGGTGCCGATGGTGCAGGTCGGCGGGCTGCAGACCGATGCGCTGCCGTCGCTGCTGGTCGGCGCCGGCACGCTGCGCGATTACCTGCAGACCGGGCTGGTGCTGCGGCTTGGCCAGGGGCTGGGAGCGGATTACGGGCCGGCGCGCATTCGGCCGGGACTGTCCGGCGGTGACGGGTTCAACGATCCGGGACCTCTGGCCTGGTACGTGTTCCTCGGCGCCGATGGGCAATGGGTGGCGCGCGACGCGCTGCTGGACGGCGAGATTTTTCGCGGCTCGCCCTCGGTGTCGCACAAGCACGCGGTGGCCGAACTGGTGGCCGGCGTCGCGGTGCTGTGGCACGGGGTGCGGCTCAGCTACACGCAGACCTGGCAGACCGAGCAATTCAACGGCCAGAAGGCGGGGCTGTTCAATTTCGGGTCGGTGTCGGCTTCGGTGAAGTTCTGAAGGGAAGGAAGACAGATTACAAAGAGACGGAGAGGCGAAGAGGAGGAAGGCGATTCTTGCTTCTCTTCGCCTCTCCGTCTCTTTGTGAACTGTCTTGCCTTACAGGTATTTCAAAATCACAAACCCGAGCACCACGCCGGCCAGCAGCAGCAGCAGCACCAGGGTCAACTGGCGGTCGATGAAGGCGCGCACGCTGTCGCCGTAGAAATGCAGCAGCGTCGCCAGCAGGAAGAAGCGGCCGCCGCGGGTGATCAGGCTGGCCAGCATGAACAGCAGGAAATTGAACTCCGCCGCCCCCGAGGCGATGGTGACGATCTTGTACGGGATCGGCGAGATGCCCTTCAGCAGGATGATCCACACCCCCCATTCGGCGAACGTCGCCTTGAACCGCGCGAAGGCCGGGCCGTAGCCGTAGGCCTCCAGCAGCGGCCGGGCCAGCTCGTTGAACAGCGCGTAGCCGATATAGTAGCCGAGCATGCCGCCGGCGACGCTGGCCACCGTGCACAGCAGCGCCAGGCGCCAGGCGCGCTCCGGCTTGGCCAGCGCCATCGGCACCAGCAGCGCGTCGGGCGGCACCGGGAAGAAGCTGGCCTCGGCGAACGCCACCGCGGCCAGCCACCACGGCGCATGCCGACTGGCGGCCAGCGCCAGCACCCGGCGATAGAGCGATTGCAGCATCAAATATCCTTTCCGGCCGCATGACTGCTGGCGGGGGCTGTGCCACGCCGGCGGCCGGGGTTCAACCGGCGCCGGGTCGCTGGTAGGCTGGCGCACCCAGGAAAGGCCCTGCCATGCGCATCGCGTTGATCCATGCCCTCAAGCACTCCATTGCCCCAATCGAGGCCGCCTTCGCGCGGCTGTGGCCGGAGGCGGTGCTGGCCAATCTGCTGGATGACAGTCTCTCGGCCGATCTGGCGCGCGACGGGGCGATCACCCCGGCGATGACCGAGCGCTTTCTCACCCTCGCGCACTACGCGGCACGGGCGGGGGCGGACGGCATCCTGTTCACCTGCTCGGCGTTCGGGCCATGCATCGAGGCCTGCGCCGCCGCCCTGGCGCCGCTGCCGGTGCTGAAGCCGAACGAGGCGATGATCGAGGAGGCGCTGGCGCTGGCTGGGCCGGCGGCGCGGGTGGGGCTGGTGGCCAGCTTCGCGCCGACACTGGCCTCGATGCCGCCCGAATTCGCCGCCACCGCACCGGGCATGACGCTGCTGCCCTGCCTGGCCGCCGAGGCGCTGGCGGCGCTGGAGCGTGGCGACGGTGCCGCACACGACCGCGAAGCCGCCGCCCGCGCCGCCGAACTCGCCGACTGCGACGTGATCGCGCTGGCCCAGTTCAGCCTGGCCCGCGCCGCCGCACCGGTGGCCGCCACCACCGGCAAGCCGGTGCTGACCACGCCGGACAGCGCGGTGCGCAAGCTGCGCCGGCTGCTGGCACCCGCGAGCCTGCCGCTGGCCGCCCAGGCATTGTGGTGGGACGCACAAGGCGACTGGGACCGCGCCCATGCCTGCGCCCAGGAACAGGACGACGCCGCCGGCGCGGCAGTGCACGCCTACCTGCACCGCAAGGAAGGAGACCTCGCCAACGCCGGCTACTGGTACGCGCGGGCGGGGCGGCCGGTGTTCGCGGGGACGCTTGGCGAGGAGTGGGCGGCGCTGAGCAAAGAAATCAAGTAAGGTCTTTTTTATAGAATAAAAATAATGCTCTTTATATCTTTTAAATTATATAGAGTTTTAGTTACCAAGAGGAAGGCTATCCTGCCTTATCTCATTGATCAAGACTGATTCAACTCTCGTAACCGTGTAATCTTCTGATATGAGCTCATTATCAAACCCGTATTTATGCGCAATAGTGGCCAAACATTTAAGCGCATCCCCTGGTCTAACATCAACATCTCTAGATTGAAATCGAATTAGCCAATCTTGATCTTCGATTTTAGCGGAAAGCGTTTTCTTCCCGAAGCGAAAATCCCATTTTGATTTCCCTAGATAATCTGGCCTCTTGACTATAAGGGTCATTGGCATCTTTTCGAATGTAGTAGTTTCTTTGACGGACAAATCAAGAAGTTCTTGTTCGTCCCATCTTATCGATAGATTGAAATCTACGGAACCTTCGTCGTCAGAAGAAAGTGACATCTTGTCTTGGGTAGAGAGAAATCCCTTCGCAACATCTATTCCCTTAACCCCATCCACCAGTTCCTGAATAGAAGGAGGAGCGTAATCTGGGAGATGCTTCACATCAGTCTCGGCAGCTATGGCGCGGATCTCGCGCGCTAGATGAAGAATATCACCAGAAACGTCTTCCCTATTTGACCAGCGGATTACGGCGTATTTGGCGCGTACCAAATATTTCCCGACGAGCGGCTTCCAATCTAGCGTCTTCAAGCCATCATCATCAATGCGGGTTAATTGATTCCCTAGCCACGCTTTGATCGATCCAGCCTCAATATCCTCGAGCATCATGACCGGCTCGATCTTGGAATCGACAGCAGCACAAAGGGTTCGATCCAGCGACTGGAAGGCCGTTATCATCGCGTCCGCCGCCTTGAACACTCTCTGCGGGTTGGGCGTGCCTTTCTCGAAATCAATGACTAGCGCGAACGCCGCGCCCGCTGGTGGTGCTGGCGGCCTCGTTCCGATTTCTATCCTTCCGCCGCGCGCGCCCGACATCTCTCCCCCCTGCCGCCTCGGCTAATCGTACCGCACATCTCGAGTCCGTACCAGAAAAATCCTCTGGTTGCGGGGGCCACAAAATATGGAAAAACCTCGCCTTACGCTGCACTCGCCTTCACCCGATCCGCGAACGTCTTGCGGAACTTGTGCACTTTCGGCGCCACCACGGCGCGGCAGTAGCCGCTGAACGGGTTGCGGTTGTAGTAGTCGTCGTGTTCCAGTTCGGCCGGCCAGAATTTCTCCAGCGGCTGGATGGTGGTGACTGGTTTGCCGTTCCAGATATTGGCGGCGGCGATTTCCTTGATCATGCGTTCGGCGGCGTCGCGCTGGGCGTCGGAGTGGGTGAAGATCGCCGAGCGGTATTGCGGGCCGACATCGTTGCCCTGGCGGTTCAGCGTCGTCGGGTCGTGGATGGTGAAGAAGACGCGCAGCAGGTCGTCGTAGCTGAGTTCGGCCGGGTCGAAGGTGATCTGCACCACTTCGGCGTGGCCGGTCTGTTTGCCGCAGACCTGTTCGTAGGTCGGGTTGTCGACGTGGCCGCCGGCATAGCCGGATTTCACCGCGCTGACGCCGCGCAGGTCCAGGTAGACCGCTTCCAGGCACCAGAAGCAGCCGCCAGCCAGGGTTGCGGTTTCGGTTGCAGGCATTTTCGTTCTCCTCGGTCTCAGCCTAGATTTGGCCCGGCCTAGATTTGGGCCGCGCAACATAAATGTCCAGCGAGCGGGGGAGACGTTACAGATGGCGGCACGGGTGGAGACGCGGATCGAGGAGCGCGAGGGCGGGCGTGTGGCGGTGGTGTGCGTCTGCAATGCCGCCAAGCTGAACATCCTGGGTGCGGCGACGATGCGGATGCTGAGTGCCGCATTGAGCAAACTGGCGGCGGAGCCGAGGTTGCGGGCGGTGGTGCTGCGTGGCGAGGGCGAGCGGGCGTTCATCGGCGGCGCCGATATCAACGAGATGGTGGTGCTGGACGCGGCGCGGGCGCGGGATTTCATCACCACGCTGCATGAGGTTTGCACGACAATCCGCCGCCTGCCGGTCCCGGTGGTGGCGCGGATGCAGGGCTATGCGCTGGGCGCCGGGCTGGAGGTGGCGGCGGCCTGCGATCTGCGGGTGGCGAGCGTCGGCGCCAAGATGGGCATGCCGGAGGTGCGGGTCGGGATTCCGAGCGTGATCGAGGCGGCGCTGCTGCCGATGCTGATCGGCTGGGGGCGCACCAGGCGGCTGCTGCTGACCGGCGAGACCATCGACGCGCCGACCGCGCTGGCCTGGGGGCTGGTGGAGGAGGTGGCCGCCGAGGACGCGCTGGACCAGGCGATCGACCGGCTGCTGGGCGACATGCTGGCCTGCGGGCCGAACGCGCTGCGCCAGCAGAAGGCGCTGATGGCGCAGTGGGAGGAACTGGCGCCGGCGGCGGCGATCGAGGCCGGCATCGGCTGTTTCGCCGAAAGCTGGGCGACCACGGAACCGCGCGAGCGGATGGCGGCGTTCCTGGCCGGACGGCGCAGGGGCTGACCGCGGTTTTGCGCCGGGCGGTGGCTGGTCAGAACGGCTGCGGCATGTACAGACTGGCGGCGCAATGACAACGCCGACGACCCGACCGCGCGAGAGCATACGCGGCCTGCTGGCCTCGACGGATTTCCTGCGGCTGTGGGCGATCGGCGGCACCGTGAACGCGATGCGCTGGGTGGAGATGCTGGCGGCGGCGCTGTTCACGCTGGATGTCACCGGCTCCGGCATGGACGTGGCGTTCGTCTCGGCGGCACGCAGCCTGCCGCTGCTGTTCTTCGGGGCGCTGGCCGGGGTGCTGTCGGATTCGATCGATCGCAAGGTGATATTGCTGGGCGGGCTGCTGCTCAGTGTCGCCTCGGCGGCGGTGATCTGCGCGCTGGCGCTGCTGGGGGTGGTGACGCCGTGGCATGTGGCGATCGCCGCCTTCGTCAGCGGCAGCGTGTGGTCCACCGAGATGGCGACCAGGCGGCGGATGGTGGGCGAGTCGGCCGGGCCTGCCTATGTGTCCCGCGCGGTGGCGATGGACAGCCTGACCAGCGCTTCGACGCGCGGCATCGGGCCGATCATTGGCAGCCTGGCTTATGCCTGGATGGGGGTGGCCGGGGCGTTCGCGATCACCGCCGTGGTGTATCTGCTGGCGGCGGCGCTGGTGCCGGGGCTGCGGCACAGCCAGGAGGTGCGGCCGCTGCGACTGTCCCGGGTGCCGCGCGAGCTGGCCGAGGGGTTCGCCTATGCCCGCACCCAGCCGACCGTGCTGGCGGTGCTGGGGGTGACGATGACGATGAACCTGTTCGCCTTCGCCTACTCGGCACTGGTGGCGCCGATCGCGCTCGATGTGTTCATGGTGTCGGCCGGGCTGGCCGGGGTGCTGGCGGCGGCCGAGCCGCTGGGGTCGCTGATCGGCGGGCTGTTTCTGACCGGGGCGGCGCCGCGCACCAGCCCGCGGCTGATGATGCTCGGGGGGTCGGCGGCGTTTCTGGCGGCGCTGGTGGCGATGCCGCTGATGCCGGGGTATTGGCTGGCCTGCGCGGTGCTGACGGTGGGCGGCATCGGGCTGGCGTTTTTCGGCAATATGCAGACCTCGTTGATTTTGACCGGGTCGCCGGCGCATGTGCGGTCGCGGCAGATGGGGCTGATCACGGTGTGCATCGGCAGCGGGCCGCTGGGGCAGATCATCATCGGCGTGCTGGCCGAGCAGATCGGGCCGATGGGGGCGGTGATCGGGCTGAGTGCGGCGGGGCTGGTGATGCTGGCGGTGGTGGCGGTGCTGTGGGCGCGGGTGGAGGAGCCGCCTTCGGTGTTCCGCTAGGCGCCGGCTTGCCGGTTGGTGGCGCGCTGGCATACTCGCGGCAATCGCACCGCAAGGGAGCCTGGCATGTCCGCCATCGACACCATCCGCAGCTACGCCGACGAGTTGAACACCATCCGGCGCGACCTGCACGCGCATCCCGAGTTGGGGCTGGAGGAGGTGCGCACCGCCGGGATCGTCGCCGAGAAGCTGAAGTCGTGGGGGATCGAGGTGCATACCGGGGTCGGCAAAACCGGGGTGGTCGGCGTGCTGCGTAAGGGCAGCGGCGGGCCGGCGATCGGCCTGCGCGCGGATATGGATGCGCTGCCGATGGACGAGGAGACCAACCTGGCATGGAGCAGCCGCAACCCCGGCCGGATGCACGCCTGCGGCCATGATGGGCACACCACCATCCTGCTCGGCACCGCGCGGTATCTGGCCGAGCATGGCGATTTCAACGGCACGGTGAACTTCATCTTCCAGCCCGGCGAGGAGGGCGTGGGCGGCGCGCTGGCGATGCTGGAGGACAGGTTGTTCGAGCGGTTTCCCTGCGAGTCGATCTATGCGCTGCACAACCGCACCGGCATGGATGTCGGCAAGTTCAGCATCGCGAGGGGGGCGTCGGCGGCCGGTGGGGCGTTCTTCGATATCACCATCACCGGGCGCGGGGCGCATGGGGCGCGACCGGAGGCGAGCATCGATCCGTTGCTGACGGCGTGCCATATCGCCACCGCCCTGCAATCGATCATCGCCCGCAACGTGCCGCCGGCCGAGGCGGCGGTGCTGAGTGTGACCAAGATCGTTGGCGGCGACGCCTATAATGTGATCCCGCAAACGGCCGTGCTGTCCGGCACCTGCCGCGCCTTCCGCCGCGAGGTGATGGCGCAGATGGAGGAGGGCATGCGGCGGATCGCCAAGGGGGTGGCCGAGGGGTTCGGGGCGACGGCGGAGGTGAATTTCCGCACGATTTTTGCGCCGCTGATCAATGACGACGCACATACCGACCAGATCGCCGATGCGGCGGCGGTGCTGGTGGGCGAGGCGAACGTCGACCGCAACAAGGCGCCGGGCATGGGCAGCGAGGATTTCGCCTTCATGATGGAGAAGGTGCCGGGCGCCTATATCCAGGTCGGCAACGGGCCCGGCGCCAGTCCGCATAATCCGGGTTATGCGTATAATGACGAGGCGACGCCGTATGGGGCGGCGATGTTTGCCACTCTCGTCGAGCGCAGGCTCGCCCATAAATGAGTGCGAAGGCTCGCCAAGGGGTGAGCATTCCGAAGGGCGTACTTGCTGTGTCCTGTCAGGCGGGAGCGGACAACCCGCTGCATGGGCCGGGGTTCATGGCGGCGATGGCGCTGGCGGCGATGCAGGGCGGCGCCGGGGCAATCCGCGCCGAGGGGGTGGCCGATATCACGGCGATCCGGGCGGCGGTGGCGCTGCCGCTGATCGGGCTGTCGAAACGCCGGCGTGATGGGTATGAGGTATACATCACGCCGGACTTCGCCTCGGCCGCAGCGCTTGCCGCCGCCGGGGCGGACGTGATCGCGCTCGATGCCACGCCGGGCAGTCGCGACGGCGAGCCGCCGCAGGTGCTGATCGGGCGCATCCATGCCGAACTGAGGCTGAAGGTGATGGCCGATATTGCCACGCTGGATCAGGCGGTTGCAGCCGATTCCTGGGGGGCCGATTACCTCGCCACCACGCTCTCCGGCTACACCAGGGAGACCAGCGGCCAGACCGGCCCGGACCTCGCGCTGGTCGCGGCGATTGCGGCGCGGTGTCGGGCGCCGGTGATCGCCGAGGGGCGATATGGCACACCGGAGTCGGTCGGACGGGCGTTCGCGGCGGGGGCGCATGCGGTGGTGGTCGGCACGGCGATCAGCAATCCGCGCGAAATCACCCGGAATTTCGCGGCTTTTTGCCCGAAATGAGCCGGTTTCTCGGCCTGGATGCGGGGGGATCGGCGACCAGGTTCGTGATCTGCGACGCCGGCGGGGCGCTGCTGCGGCGCGGCGAACTGGCGCCGGTTTCGGGGCATCTGTACAGCGCGGAAATCCGTGCCGCATTTGTCGCCGCGCTGGCGCCGCTGGCCGGCAGCGGCTGCGCCGGCGCGGTGGCGGGGATCACCGGGTTAACGGGTGACGCGAGGGAAGCGTTAGAAGCTGCTGATATTATTTCTGAACAGCTCGATATTCCGCGCGCCGCAATCCGCGTCGAGGACGATCTGTGGATCGGCTATCACGCCGCCTTCCGGCCGGGCGAGGGGCACGCCGTGTATGCCGGCACCGGCTCGGTCGGGCTGCATATCGCCGACGATGGCAGCATCTTGCGGGTGGGCGGCCGGGGGATGCTGATCGATGACGGCGGCAGCGCCTTCTGGATCGGGCGCGAGGGGCTTAACCTGTTGTATCGGCGGGTTGATTCGGCGGAGGACGCCGGCCCACTGGGCGCCGCGCTGTTCGCGGCGATCGGCGGCTGCGACTGGAATGCGGTGCGGGCGCATGTCTACCGCGATGGCCGCAACAGCGTGGCGCAACTGGCCCGCGCGGTGGCGGCGGCGGCCGATGCGGATGCCGGGGCGCTGGCGATTCTGCGCCAGGCCGGGCGCGAACTGGGGCGGCTGGCGCAGGCGCTGGTGGCGCGCACCGAGCGGTTGCCGGTGGCGCTGCTGGGGCGGGCGGCGACGTTACATCCGGTTGTATTTCAGGCGTTTAGCGCGGCTTGCGCGGAATTGGTGGTCAGCATGCCGCAGACCGATCCGGCACTGGCGGCGGCCCGACTGGCGGCTTGCGGTGTGCGGCGGCGCGGCGCAGGCTGACGCCCAGGCAAGCGGACAGGATAATAAAATGGACGGCAAACGACCCACCATCGCATCGATGCACGGCATGGTCGCCGCGGCGCATCCTTTGGCAGTCGCCGCCGGCGCCAAGCTGCTGGCGCGTGGCGGCAACGCGTTCGATGCCGCGGCGGCGACGGTGGCGGCGCTCAACGTGGTCGAGCCGTATATGTCCGGCCTCGCCGGCATGGGCATGGCGACCTGCTATATCGCCGCCGAGAAGCGGGTGCGGACGCTTGATTTCATTACCAAGATTCCGGAGAAGTTTCCGGCCGGTCGGTTCCGTTCGCGCGACGACATGTATCGCGGCGCCTTCGCGGTGGGCACGCCGGGCAATCTGGCCGGGTGGTGCGAACTGGTGCGGGCGCACGGCAAGAAGGGGTTGGCCGACATCTTCGCGCCGGCGATCGCCCTCGCCGGGGACGGGTTTCCGCTGATCGAGTTCAACACCGACGGCATCAATTCCTCGGCCAGGGCGCTGAAGGACTTCCCGTTTTTCGAGGACTGGAACCGCAACTACACCGGCGGCCGCGGCCAGGTGAAGCCGGGCTCGGTGCTGCGCCAGCCGGAGCTCGCGGCGACCTATGCGGCGATCGCCGCCGACGGGCCGGGGCATCTGTATGGCGGGCCGCTGGGGCGCAAGATCGTGGCGCATCTGGCCGAACTCGGCGGCTGCATCACCGAGGCGGATTTTGCCGCGGTGCGGCCGACCTGGATCGAGCCGCTGGCGGTGAAATACCGCGACCTGCAGGTGCACACGCTGCCGCCGCCCTGCGAAGGTTTCCAGTTCCTGCTGGCGCTGCGCATCCTCGACGGGTTCGACATGGCGGCGCTGACGCCGAACAGCGTCGAGCATCTGGACATCATGCTGCGCACCCTGCGGCTCTCGGCCGGCGAGCGTATACGGCATAACAATCCCCGCCCGGACGACCTGGCGCGGCTGCTCGGCGAGCGGCATGTGGCGGAGTTGCGCGAGCGGATCAGCGACGGCGTGCCGATCGAGGGGCCGACCGAGCAGTGGATCGCACCGCAGCCGATCAACCTGGACAAGGAGCATACCACTTCGATCTCGGTAGCCGACGCCGAGGGCAACGTGGTGTGCGTGACGCAAAGCCTCGGCGCACTGTTCGGCAGCGGCATCGTGGTGCCGGGCACCGGGGTGTGCCTGAACAACTTCCTCTACTGGGGCGAGGTGGACACCCGCGGCACCAACCCGCTGCTGCCGGGCGGTTCGCTGGCGCTGCCGACCGCACCGAGCATCTCGACGCGCGACGGCAAGCCAGTGCTGTCGCTGGGCACACCGGGCAGCTACGGCATCTGCCAGACCCAGCCGCAGGCGATGGTGCAATACCTCGATTTCGGCCTCGGGCTGCAGGACGCCATCGAGGCGCCGCGCTGCCGGCTGTGGGACGGCACCAAGGTGGACGCCGAAGGACGGATCGCGCCGGAGGTGATCGCCGCCCTCGCCGCACGCGGGCACGGCATCAGCGCAGTGGCCGACTGGACCATGCAGGTGGGCGGCATGCAGGCGATCGCGATCGACGCCGAGAGCGGCGCGATGACCGGGGCGGCCGATCCGCGACGCGATGGGTATGTGGCGACGCCGTGAAGGAAGCAGCGCTTTTTTGCAAAAAAGCGCGCAAAAAACTTCATCCCCTGGAGTCTCGGACCGTGGTCCGGGACTCCAGGGGATGAAAAGTTTTTTTGCTTCTTTTTGTTCACAAAAAGAAGTCTTTGCTTGAGGGTTGTTTGATGAACGGCCAGCGCCCCACCATCAGTTCCGTGCATGGCATTGTTGCCGCAGCGCATCCGCTGGCGGCTGCGGCCGGGGCGCGGATGCTGGCCGAGGGCGGCAATGCGTTTGATGCAGCGGTGGCGGTGGCCGCGGCGTTGGGGGTGGTGGAGCCGTTCATGTCGGGGATTGCCGGCAGCGGCATGGCGACGGTGTATCCGGCGGCCGAGGGGCGGGTGCGCTGCCTGCAGTTTCGTGGCGGGGTGCCGGTGGGGTTTCCGGCGGGGCGCTACAGCCGGCGCGAGGAGATGTATCGCGGCGCGATGGCGACCACGGCGCCGGCCAATCTGGCTGGTTGGTGCGCGATGCTGGAGCGGTACGGCAGCAAGTCGCTGGCCGAGGTGCTGGCGCCGGCGGTGGCGCTGGCGCGGGACGGGTTTCCGCTGATCGATTTCAACGTCGCCGGGATCAATAACGCGGCGAAGGATCTGGCGAAGTATCCGTTCTTCGATGAATGGCGGCGTGTGTATCAGGCCGGCGGCGGGGCGGTGCGGGCGGGCCAGGTGCTGCGGCAGCCGGATCTGGCGGCGACGTTCGAGGCGCTGGGGGCGCAGGGGCCGGGGCTGCTGTATGGCGGCGCGCTGGGGGCCAAGCTGCTGGCGCATGTGGCGGCGCTGGGCGGCTGCCTGTCGATGGCGGATATCGAGGCGGTGCAGGGGCGCTGGGTGGAGCCGGCGACGGCGGCCTATCGCAACCTGGTGGTGCATGCGCCGCCGCCGCCGTGCTCGGCGTATCAGTTTCTGCTGGGTTTGCGGATTCTGGATGGTTTCAACCTGACGGTGCTGCCGCGCGACGGGGTGGAGCATCTCGATCTGGTGTGGCGGGCGGTGCGGCTGGCGGCCGGGGTGCGGGTGCATACCGGGATACCCTCGCCGGAGCGGCTGGCGGCGTTGCTTGGCGAGGCGGAGGTGGCGCGGTTGCGGGCGCGGGTGGCCGACGGGTTGCCGGTGGAGGGGCCGACCGAGCAGTGGATCGCGCCGCCGGAGGGCAAGGTGGCGGGGCAGCATACCACGTCGCTGTCGGTGGTGGATCGGGCCGGCAATGTGGTGTGCCTGACGCAGAGCCTGGGGGCGCTGTTCGGCTGCGGCGTGGTGGTGCCGGGGACCGGGCTGTGCCTGAGCAATGGGCTGTATTGGGGCGAGTTGGACCGGCGCGGGCCGAATGCGCTGATTCCGGGCGGCGCGCTGACCACTTCGGTGTCGCCGAGCATCGCGCTGCGCGGTGGGCGGCCGGTGCTGGCGCTGGGCACGCCTGGCAGCTACGGCATCACCCAGACGCAGACCCAGGCGCTGGTGCAATACGTCGATTTCGCGCGGCCGATCCAGGCGGCGATCGAGGCGCCGCGGGCCAGGCTGTGGGACGGGCGGCGGGTGCAGGCGGAGAGCCGGATCGCGCCGGAGGTGCTGGCCGAACTGACGGCGCGCGGGCATCAGGTCGAGGCGCCGGTGGCGTGGACGATGGCGACCGGCGGCATGCAGGGGATCGCGCTGGACCCCGAGACCGGGGTGCTGACCGGCGGGGCCGATCCGCGGCGCGAGGGGTATGTGGTGGCCGTCTAGAAAGGAAGGGTTCTTTTTGAAAAAGAACCAAAAAACTTTTATCCGCCTTGCAACATTGGAGGGGTGGAGATTCCGGAGTCTCCAAAAAGGATGAAAAGTTTTTTTGCTTCTTTTTGTTCACAAAAAGAAGATTCTTCCGTAGTTAAAACATCATGAACGTTACCGAGACACTCGGCGGACTGGGCGGCCTGTATGCGCTGTGCGGCGTGGCTGTGTGGCTCGGGCTGCGGCTGACCGGGCAGGTGAATCTGGGGCTGGTGGGCTGTGCCGCGCTGGCGGTGCCGGTGCTTGGGCTGGTGCCGGTGGCGGCGTTGGCGGCCGGGTGTGGAATCGGCGCGGTGGCGGCCGGCGGGGTGGAACTGGCGGTGATGCGGCGGGCGGGCACGGGGGCCACGAGCGTGATGGCCGGGTTGGTGGCCTGGCTGGTGCTGGCCGGGCTGGCCGGTACGGTGGCGCGGATGCTGCAGACGCCGGCGGCCGGTCCGATGCCGGCCGGCTGGGTGATGGCGGTGCTGGTGGTGGTGGTGATCGCGGTGGCCTGGATGGAGCGGCGCGGCCAGTTGCGGCTGGCGCTGCGGGCGGCGGCGGCCGATCCGGTGGCGGCGGCGCTGGGCGGGGTGGATGTGCCGCGCCTGCGGTTGGCGGTGGCGGTGGCTTCGGGCGGGCTGGTCGGGCTGGCGGCGGTGCTGGGCGGCGGGGCGGCCTGGGTGCTGGTTGTGCATGGGGTGGCGGCGGCGCTGGCCGGGCGGCGGTTCGGGGTGGGCGGCGTGGTTGTGGTGGCGCTGGGGCTGGCGGTGCTGGAGCGGCTGGCCGGGGGTGGCGATCTGCTGGGCTATGCGGTGCTGCTGGCGGTGCTGCTGCTGCCGTCGCGCGCGGCGTCGCGGGCGATCTGAGCGATGGATGCGTTGATCGACCTGTGGCCGGTTTATGTGGCCGCGATGGCGGTGAACGCGGTGCTGGCATTGGGCGGGCTGGCGACGCTGATGGCCGGGAGGCTGAGCTTCGTGGCGGCGGCGTGCGCGGTGGCGGGCGGCGCGGTGGCGGGCTTGCCGCTGCCCCTGGCGCTGCCGCTGCCCTGGCTGCTGGCGGCGGGCGGCGCGGCCGGGCTGGTGGTGGCGCTGGGGTTCGGCGGCGTCGCGGTGCGGTTGCCGGCTGGGCGGGCGGCGCTGGCCAGCCT
>JBEPTZ010000019.1:0-46948 GCA_041691815.1 Rhodospirillales bacterium
GGAAATTTTGAAATTGGCAGCCAAACGGTCAATGCGCTGCATAATGGCGGCTAGGCCCTTGCGGCGCTCATCGGGGCAAGCGGGCAACCTAGAAGACGATGCGGCGCCGATGCGGAAGATGGGGGAGCCGAAATCGATGGCACTGGAAAATCGTTAAATAAACCAATTTGCTAGACGATACCCACCCGACAGAGCACCGGCAGCCTGTAGGACATCGAAAGTTTTTTCACCCGACGCGTTGGTAAATTTCGGGCATCCCCCTATAGAGTAGGGCTAGGCATTGGGTCTGGCACCGCCGCCACGCGGAAAGTGGAGAGTGAGATGTCTGAAAGGCCCCTTATTCAATGGAAAGCGCTACCGACCCTGACCCGATAACGGTCACAATCACCGAAGCCACCATCCTATCGCGACTATCCCGCAGCACCCTGTATCGCCTCGCCGGCAGCGGAATCATACCGTTTGTGAAGTCTGGAGCACGCACGCTTGTTCCGCTACAGGCGCTCAAGCATTATCTGACCTCGCTACCTTCCGCCAACATCCGCCCCTCCGTCCACTGACGGAACGGCACACAGGGTAGCGACCTGGCAGGCGCTCGTTGCGGGTGCGGCCGACGAAGCGATTTCGTCTATTTCGTCGGCCAGCGCTTGCAGCGCACTCTTAACCTCGGGGCGGTAACTTGACAGATTATATGTTGCCGCCAGCGCCGAATGGACGGAAACGTGGTTCAGTGCCGATTCGATTATATGTGGAGCGACGCCCCGCCGACCGAGCATTGTAGCTCCAGTGCGGCGCAGATCGTGCCTTGTCCAGCCTGAAGTCTGGCTATCCTGCATGATCGCCTTCGCCTCACGGTCCCAATTGCCCAACGCTTTACCCGAGCTGGTGGCGAACAACAGGCTTGTCCCATCGGGCTTGACCAACTCGCCTGCACTGTCCCTCGGAAGAGCATCACACAACAGTGCCAACGCCTGCCGCGACAGCGGCACTTCATGGGGTTGACCATTCTTCGTCTCGACAATGGTCCAGATGCTCGCAGTCAGGTCGATTTCGTGCCACCTCGCCTCGCAAACTTCCTCGCGACGGGCCAGCGTCAGCAGCATGAAACGCATGGCGGCGGCATAAGGGCGGCTGGACGCCTTCATCACTGGCAGTAGCTTCGCCAGTTCCTCCCGCGAAAGGACGCGCTGCCGACGCTTCACAGTGGCGGGGGGCGTGATCTCCGTTAATTCTTTGGGTGCATAACCGCGCCCAGGATGCGCCGCCCATTTTAGCACCGGGCGAAGATACCGCACCGAAGCGGCGGCCGATTGTTGCGCTTTGTGGGAGTCTGCCGTCATTTGGAGATCACCTATTTTTATCGTAGCCAAGGGCTTGTCGAGGCAAGCCGCAAAGACATATTCGATCATCTTCCGGGAGGCGTCCCAGGTCTTGAGCTTACTACCCTCCTTGGTGCCGTAGAGTTCCAGTAACGCCTTCAACGTGCCGACACCCTCGCGCGCCTGCTTGCTGAGCTTTCGCTTACGCCTCCCGTCCTCAATAGGATCGGCACCCTTGCGAATCTCCTCTCGCAGCGTCCTTGCGGCGGCCCGTGCTTCGGCGATCCCCATCGTTGGATGCTGTCCCAGCGGGAAGCGGCGCGTTGGTCCAAGAGAGTCGCGACAGGAAAGCACCCAAGTCCGCCTGCCCGTTGGCGTTAGACGCAGCCACAGGCCAGGCAATGCCGCATCCGACAGATCAATCCGCGTTCTGCTCTCCGCCGCCCGCTTTGCGGCGGCCTTGATAGCGGTCTCAGTCAGGTTCACGGCCATCGCACACTCGCTTACAATTTCAGACATCCCCGAATGGGGCAACACCGGGGCAACAAGGTTTGCGCGATACTCGGAACCGGCATGGGACGCTAAGACATGGAAGATACGATCAAGATAGCTTGTTTACAAATAGTTGATAGGGGTTTCTGGGATAGACTGAGGCAGCTTGAAACATCCCGGCACGCAGTGTATCCCTAATTCGTAATCAGTAGGTCTGGAGTTCGACCCTCCGCGTCGGCACCATATTTTTCAATTAGTTCCAGGTGAATATCCGGCAGCTTGCAGCGGTGGTTTCGCCATGCGGCTTCAGCTGCCACGCATCTCGTACGCGCGCAGTGCGGCAGCGACGCCCATCTTGGACATCGCGTCGGGGCGCAGGCGGAAGCGGGCGCAGCCGGCCTGGCGGTCGACGTCCAGCACCCAGATCTCCTGGCCGTTGACCGCGCCTAGCCGCACCACGACGGCATGACCGCGCACCTGGGCGGTGGCGATGCGACCCTGGCCGAACCCGGTAACGAGCCAATGCAAATCCGGCAATGCGATGGCTTCGCTCGCTGCGCCATCCGCGGCTTCGCCAGGTGCGGTGACCAGCAGGGCGGCGAGTCGGGCCGCCTCGCGATAACTGCCCTGTGCCTGGATGGAGGCGATCGCGCCGCGCCCCTGGGTCACGCCGGCAAAGGCGCGGAACACCGGCTTCAAATCCTCCGGGTCCAGCAGATACAGCACCACGCCCATGCATTCCGACCGCTTGCGGCAGAGCGGCGCCACCGCGTCGCGCAGGAAGGCGGCGATCTCGGCGTGGTCGATGCCGCGCTGCTCGTTGTCATAGGCGAAGCGCACCCGCCAACTGGCCCAGTCCCTGACCCAGGGCGGCGTATCGAGGGTGAGCAGGGCCATCGCCCGCGCCTCGGAGGGGAAGGATGATGGGACGGACATGCCGCATGATGAGCCGGGGCGGTTAATGATCGGTCAAGCTGCCCCATGCTACCGAGACCCCGCGTGGGTGACTCCGGGGGACATCACCGCGGCGGTGGGGATGTGGTTGCGTGCCGGGTGAATGGCCGGCGTTCACCATGGCAGCGCCGCTACGGCCGGATTTCGACGCTGCGGCACCTTTGGCGGCGGTTCGACTGAGCTAAGGTGGCGGGGCGCGCCGTGCCTGCGCAGCGACGCTGCCGTTTGATGGCGACGCGAAATCGTGCAATCGGTAGCGTTCGAGGCGTTCCTCCGCCGTAGCGCAGCCGCAAGACGATGCGTTAGCCATTCGTGGCGGGAACAGCGGCTTGCGGGCGACGCGGATAACGATCGGCGAGGTATTGCCGTAGCAAAGCCTCCGTTCCGTCGTTGCTGGTCAAACCGAATTTCCCATCCTGCCAATCCGGCATATCGTCGAGCGTGACATTCTGAATCCCGCTTTCTTTGCAAATCGCCAGCAGGGCATGCTGCGCGCAGGTTCGGATCGCCTCGTAATACAGGGTCAAGGGAACCATTTTGTTGCGGCCAAAGAATTTCATCCAACTCATTTTGGTGGCCTGAAGATGCCGCAGCAAGCCATCAATACGGTAGCGGTCATATTTGAGATCGGGCTGCTCCTGTTTGTTTGCGTCGAGCGGGACGTGCCAAACCTGAGTCGTGCTGGCGATGTACAGCGACATCGCCTGGGCTTCGAGATCAACGCGATCGAGATAGATAAACTTGACGTTCGGGAAAATCGCACGGAATGCGTCGGATTGGTCGAGGAATTCAAAGTCGTTCCACGATACCTTGAACGCCAGTATGTCACCGATCATTGTACGGTCGATGTGGCGCAGGTAAGCCTCGAAGGTGGGCAGGTTGTTGTCTCGCGCAATGGCATCCGCCACGCCGCGGGGATTGAATATCTCGAAAATAAAGCTAAACCCAAACTTGCATGACAAGAGTGAAAGCAGCCCGGTACTGCCGACACGCGCACTGATCGCGAATATCACCACCGGTCGTGTTACCGAAAACGACCCTGCCAGTTCCCGAAGCGCGTTGGGTTTTTCAAGTTCCGGGAAAATGCGGCTGATCTCAAACATGAATTGTATATCACTCCTCGGGCGGCGGCGACATGTCACAGCAACGCATTGCAGAGTCCACAGGGCGCGCGTCGCTCCAGGACATCGAGATTCACCGATCGTCGTCTAACACGACATTCGCCAATAATAAATCGGGAAAAGAGTGCACGGCCGAGCGCGTTGCCCGGGCGATGCTCGCGCCACTACCCGCCCGTATTCCGGAACCCGCCCACCCCGCGCTCGATCGTCGTTACATGCTGCGGCTGGAAGCCGCTGGCGTTGGGCAGGCCGCAGGAATGGGCGATGATCTCCACCTCCTCGCGCACCCGGTTGGCGTAGCGCATCACCCGCACCGCCTTGTCGGTGGGGTCGAGGCCGGCGATCAGCCGCGGGTCGACCGAGGTGACACCGGTGGGGCATTTTCCGGTGCTGCATTTCATTGCCTGGATGCAGCCGAGCGAGAACATGAAGCCGCGCGCCGAGGAGACGAAGTCCGCGCCCATGCACAGCGCCCAGGCCACCTTGTCCGGCGTTACCAGCTTGCCGGAGGCTGTGATGCGGATGCGTTCCTGCAGGCCATGGCGGGCGCGGGCGGCGACGATCAGCGGCAGGGCCTGGGTGATCGGCAGGCCGACGTAATCGGCCAGCGGCGCCGGGGCGGCGCCGGTGCCGCCCTCGCCGCCGTCGATCTGCACATAATCCGGGCAATGAGCCGGGTTCAGCGCGCAGTCGGCGAACCACTCGTCGAGGAAGCCCTCCTGCCCGGCCACCAGTTTCACCCCGACCGGGCAGCCGGTCACCCGGCGCACACGGTCGACGAAGGCGCCAAGCTCGGCGATATTGGCGATATCGGTGTGGCGGTTCGGGCTGATGCTGTCCTGCCCCTCGGGGATGCCGCGGATGGCCGCGATCTCGGCGGAGACCTTGGCGCCCGGCAGGATGCCGCCCTTGCCGGGCTTGGCGCCCTGGGCCAGCTTGACCTCGAACATCCGCACCTGCTCGTGGGCGGCAATCTCGCGCAGCCGGTCTTCCGACAGGTTGCCGTGGGCGTCGCGCACGCCGTATTTGGCGGTGCCGATCTGCATGATGACGTCGCAGCCGCCCTCCAGATGGTATTTCGCCAGGCCGCCCTCGCCGGTCGCCATCCAGATGCCGGCCTGCTTGGCGCCGCGCGAGAGCGCGCTCACCGCGGCATGGCTCAGCGCGCCATAGCTCATGCCGGAGATGTTGAAGAAACTCGGGGCCAGATAGGGCCGCGCGGAGGCACCGGGGCCTTCGGCAATGCCGATCTGCTTGGCCGGCCAGGCGGAGCGTTCCTCATCCAGGATCGGGAAGGGGGCGTTGCGGAAGGCGAATGGCGGGGCGGCCTCGCTGCCGAAGCTGACCAGGTTGGAGACGCCCTTGGCGCTGCGATAGATCCAGGAGCGCTCCAGCCGGTTGAACGGCCGCTCCAGCCAATCCGGCAGGTATTGGTACTGGCGCATATATTCGCCGAAACTCTCCGAAAAGTAGCGGAAATGGCCGAGTACCGGGAAGTTCCGCAGGATGGTGTGCTCGGTCTGGTGCGTGTCGCGCCAATAGGTAACCGCCACCCACGCGGCGGCCAGCAGCAGCAGCACAAGCACTGTGATCATCGGGCATCCTCCCCTTGCCGCCGGATGCGGCTGGCAGCGAGGTTAGCAGAGAAATGTTGCGGACGGTTGAACAGTTCGACGCTTGCTTTCCGACTAAAACGCAACGATCATGCTTGCGGAGCTCATGGAGGGGACATGGCCGACTCGGACCGTTCGCCACGATTGGCCGTGCTTATCGATGCCGAGAACGTACCGCCGCGTGCCGCCGAGCGGCTGTTCGATGAGATCGCCCGGCTTGGCGAGGCCAGCGTGCGGCGCATCTACGGCGATTTTTCCGAGGCGCGGCTGAAAAGCTGGGCGGCGCTGCTGCCGGGCCTGGCGATCATCCCGCAGCAGCAGTTCGGCAACACGGTGGGCAAGAATGCGTCCGACATTGCGCTGGTGATCGATGCGATGGATTTGCTGCATACTGGCCGGTTCGATGGGTTTTGCCTGGTTTCGTCGGATAGCGATTTTACCCGCCTGGCCTCGCGTATCCGCGAGCAGGGGGTGGACGTCTACGGTTTCGGCGAGATGAAGACGCCACAGAGTTTTCGGCAGGCGTGCAAGTTATTTATTTACATCGAAAATCTGATCGAGAACTTTCAGCCAGCGGTCGTGGCGCCCAAGGCGGTACCGCCCCCTCCGGCCCCATCGATCGCCCCACAGGCGAAGGCGTTACCGCTGCTCCGCCGCGCCCTGGCGCAGATTGAGGACGACGATGGCTGGGTGCATCTGGGTCGGCTTGGGCAGCAGATTGCCAAGCTGGCGCCAGATTTCGACTCCCGCACCTACGGTCAGAAGAACTTGAGCGGCCTGGTCGCCGCAACCGGCGCATTCGAGACGGTCACCAAGGCCGGCGCCCCGCATGTCCGCTTCAAGCCACCGGGTAAGCAGGCGGCGGGCAAAGCTGTCCAACCTGCTGGTCGATGATCGGAGGCGCGACATCGCCGGCGCCACTGGTGGCTACTTCGCCAAACCCTGCAGCCGCTTGATTTCCGCCTGCAGCTTCGGATTGTCCGGCACCAGCGTGTTCAGCCGCTGCAGCACCACCAGCGCGTCGGCATTGCGGCCCAATTCGGCCAGTGCGGCGGCCTTGCCCTGGAGCAGCGGCGGCATGTCTGGCCGGCTGCCCAGCAGCGCCTCGAAGCTGGCCAGTGCATCCTGCGGTCGCTTGACCGCCAGCAGGCTCCAGGCGCGGAGCAGCATGGCAGTGCCATTGTTCGGCGTGATCTGCAGCGCCGTCTCGGCGGCGGCCAGCGCGTCTGCGTGATGGCCCAGCGCCTGGAGCGCACGTGCGCGGCCGATCAGTGCGGTTACCCGTCCGGGTTGCAGCTTCAATTCGCTGTCGTATAGCCCAAGCGCCAGATCGGGGCGTCGTGTCGCCAGCAGCGCATTGCCCAGCGCCTCCTGCACCCCCGGCTGGGAGGGCGCGAGCTGGATGGCCTGACGCGCCACCTGCACCGCTTCCGGCACCCGATGCAGGGCGAGCAGCGCGGCGCTCTCCAGCATCAGCGCGGTGCCGTCATCGGGTGCGATGCGGCGAGCGGTGCGCGCCTGCTGATAGGCGTCGTTGAACTTGCTGACGGTCAGATAGAACCGGGCCGTGGAAACATGCGCCCAGGCGGAATTCGGCGCCAGGGCCAGCACCTGCTGCTGGGCGTCATTGGCCTCGGTGGCACGGCCGAGGCTCAGCAGCACCATCGCACGCGCCGCCCAGACCGCCGGGTCGAGCCGACCCGGCTGGCCGATCGCGTCCAGCGTGCCCAGTGCGCCGCTCGGGTCGCCTGCGGACGTCTGAGCGCGCGCCAGCAACATGCTGATGGTTCGGCGCGCCTGCTCGCCCCCGACCCCCCGGCCGGTCGCCGGGTCGTTCAGCAGCGAGCGCAGCGCCGCCATCACCACGGCTGGCCGCGGCTCCATCTCGCTCTTGTACCAGGCATACAGCACCGGGTCGGCGATCCGCCACACTTCGGCGGCGACGAAGGCAATTGCCGGATCGATCTGCTCGACGGTGATACCGTTCTGGCTGGCGATCTCGCCGGCGCCGGTCATGTGCAGGCGCAGCGACAGCTTGCCGTCCGGCTGCTTCACCACATCGGCGGTCACCCGCTGCACCGGTGCTGCGAAAAGGTCACGCAGGTAGCTGGCGATTCCGCGGCGCGACAGCAGCGGCGCCGGCGGCCCGACCGGGGGTGCGGGCGGGATGCTGCCTTCCGGCCGATCGCTGCGATCGGCCACGGTCAGCCGTCGCATCTGGGTCACCTGGTCGATCAGATGCGCCGCCAGTACCGCGGGGGTGCGCCCGGTGGCGGCAACCTCGGCCGGCACCGGGATCGGCATCACCACCACGCCGACATGCCGCATCTCGCGCAGCACCAGCCCCGCCACCACCACCACCGCCACAAGCGGGGCGAGATACAGCACGCCGAACCGTCCGGCGCGCCGCAACCGCGGACCCCAGAGCCGCCTGTGGGTCTGCCACCAGGACAGCGGTGGCTGAGGTCGTGTCTGCATGCCCGACTGCGCGGCGGGTGTCTGGCCGGCCGCCGATTGCGCCGGCCGGGGGCCATGTGCGACCGGGTTGGGCTTTTTCAGCCGGCGCGCCAGCGCCGCCGGAGAGCCGCGCCTCGTCGCACGTTTGCCTCGCCAGGCCGCGGCGTGGTCGCCGGCCCTTGATGAGGGCGTCTCTGTCGCCGCGGCATCGGCCATCGACGATGCGCCGGGTCCCTGCAATTGCCCTGGCGGCAGCGGCATGCTGGCCGGGCCGAATTTGCGCTTTGGCAGTTCCGGCGGCGCGACCGGCGCCTGGTCGCGCGCCTGGACATAGCCGGGCGGCAGCGGCATCGCCGCCTCGTTCTTGTGCCGTCGCCGGACCGGAGCGGGCGGCGGGAGCGGCGACTGGGCGTAAACGCGGCGGCGGCGCTTGCGCAACCCCACCAAGCGTAGCAGCCATCCGATCATCGTGCGTCCGATGGTGCCATGGCCCTCATGCCCGCGGTCCTGCTCGCCTGTTGGTCGCCTGCCGCCCATCTCGCCGGGACGGGTCGGCATCGTCTGCGAACTCGTTCCAATACACCACGGATCGGTAGATCGGCGCCACTCCCACGATCACGATCGCTTCAGCCTGGCGTGCCGCCGGCGGGGCCAGAATGCCACTGACGACAGATTGACGCACTACTCACTGTGCCCCAGCGAGCGGGAATGTCACCCTGTGACATCCGCCCTGCGGGAATGAATGGACCATGATGAGTACGGTGACCGCTGCCGCCGGCCCGCGCGACACCGGTTCGCGCGACACCGGTTCGCGCGATGGCGGCACGAGTGCCCGCCGTTCGGCCCGGCACTCGCCTCGCCCGGCGCTGATCGCGCCCGGCTTCGGTCGGTTGTGGCTCGCCTCGCTGCTGTTGCCGGTGGTGTGCCTGGCGCTGGCCGGCTGGTGGACGTGGGACAACGTGATGACGGCCAACCGCGGCGAGATGGCACGCACGGTCGACATGGTGCATGAGCAGGTGCTGCGTGCGCTGGAAACCCAGGACGCCGTTCTGGCCGGCATGGGCGCGTTCATCGGCGGCATGGACTGGGCGCAAATCCACGCCAGCACCGCGGCGCATGATTTCGCCCGAGCCACCGACCTCGCGACCCCGACCGTCGAGACCCTTGGGGTGGTCGATCCGCAGGGCCGGATCGCGGTGGCCAGCGAAGCCGTGGTGCCGCCGCCCGACCTCGTGTTGTCCGACCGTGACTATGTCAAGGCCTGGCCCCCCGGCCGCCCCGATGGCCATACCTTCATCAGCCCGGTGGTGGTGAGCCGGGTGGATGGCCGGGTGCAGGTGCATGCCTCCCGGCCGCGCCTCGGCCCGGATCGCCGTTCGGATGGCGGGGTGCTGGTCTCCTCGTTCACACCGGCCTATTTCGAGCGGTTCTTCAAGGACATCGCCGAAACGCCGGCCACCGGCTTCGCGTTGATCCGTGATGATGGCGCGCTGCTCGCAGGCTACCCGGAACCGGTCACCCGCAGTGCGCAGACCGTGCCGCGAGGCGATTTCGCGCTGGCGGCGATGCGTGGCGAGGTGCCGGTTTCCATCGGCGGCGTCGGGCGGCATGTGCGCTTCGCGGCCGCCGGCACGTTGCTGACCGGCTTGCAACTGGTGGCGATCCGCCCGATCGATCAGTACCGCCTGACCATCGTGCATCGCCTGGACCCGAATGTGCTGGCCGCCGAGTGGTTGCGGCAGATGGTGTCGCCCTCGATCGGTGCCGTCGCGGCGATGGCGCTGTTGCTGCTGCTGACCGGGCGCGCCCAGGCCGCCACCGCTCGCCATACCCAGGAGCTGCGTTACCGCACCGAAGCCGCCGAGGCCGGCCGGGCCGAAGCGCAGGAGCGGGCCGAGTTGGAAGCCCGCCTGCGGCAAACCGAGCAGGTGGCCTCGCTCGGCCAGCTCGCCGCCGGCGTCGCGCATGATTTCAACAACCTGCTGCAAACCATCATCCTGAACGGCGAGTTGCTGCTGCGCGAAACCGATGGCCAGAGCAGCGCCCATCACAGCGCCGCACTGGTGGTCGCGGCGAGTGAGCGCGGCATCGCCCTGACCCGGCGCATGCTGGATCATACCCGGCGAGACGCCGCGTCGGCACCCGATGCGGTTGCCGGTCGCGCGGCGATCGATGTCGCCGCGGCGCTGCGGGCGGTGGAGGCATTGATGGCCGGCACGCCGGGCACCCGCCACCGGCTGCGACTCGACCTCGCCGCCGGATTGCCGCCCGCCTGTGGCAATACCGCGGAATGCGAGTCGACGTTCATCAATCTGGTTGCCAATGCCCGCGATGCCATGCCGGGCGGTGGCGATATCACCATCACCGCCACCATCGCGCCGCCGCCGTCGCGGCTGCCGCCCGGCCGCTACATCGCCTTGAGCGTGGGTGACACCGGCGTTGGGATGGACGCCGCCACCCTGGCCCGGGCCGAGGAATTGTTTTTCACCACCAAGCCGGCCGGCAGCGGCAGCGGCCTCGGCCTTTCGATGGCGCGGGGTTTTGCCCGGCGCAACGGGGGCGCGCTGGACATTGCCAGCGTGCCAGGCCGGGGCACCACCGTCACCATCTGGCTCCCCGTTCTACCGCCCGAAGCAGTTCAGTAGCCCGCGCTCAGCCGAGCCAGCCCTCTCTGTCGCGTCCCCCGGCGCGTCAGGCTCCTCGCCAGTCGCTGCCTTCGAGGCGGTGGCAGCGCCGGTTTCAGTGGCTGCCGCCGGAAGATCGCGTGGCGAATGCACGGATCTGCGCCGGCAGATCGTATTGCGCCGCCAGGAACTGCTGCAGCAATCGGCGGGCGGGTTCCCGCACATAGCCGGTGATCCTGTCGCGCGGCAGTTCCGCCTCCAGCACCATCAGCACCGGCGCCAACTCTGCGCCAAACAGACTGTCGCGCACTTGGCGAAGCCGTGCGGTGATGCCGCCGCGGGCCGGTTCGCCGTCCAGCCAGATCATGCTGGCGCTGGCGTGCAATGTGCTCTGCTCGGTCCGCAGCCGCCAGACCGGCGGCACGCCGCCCGGAACCTGCAGGCTGCCACCCTCGACCTCTTCACCCGCGAGGTTCAAGCTCTGGTCGGCGGTGCGGATCGGCCCCATCGTGCTGCGCCGCGGGAAGGCCAGCACGGTGACTTTCAGCGTCATCGCGCCGCAGCTGTAGCTGGCGACTTCGCCGCGGCCCGGCGCCAGATCGGCCGAAACCGGGGTCAGCTTCGGGCTGAGGGCACAGGGCGGCAGAACGACGAACTGCGGCAGCGCGGCCGGCGTCACGGTGCCGGCCTGCCGGTCCAGCGCCAGTGCGGCGGCCGGCGCCAGCACGGCGATCACGCAAGCGAAAGCGGCGGCAAGATAGACCGGGCGGCCTGGGGTCGCGGAGGTTGGCGGCGTGGACGGGCGGGTCACCTGCATATCCTGGCGGAATGGCATGCCGGCCAGGATCAGCAGCAGGATCACCACCGAAAAAAACAGCCAGCCGTAGATGATATGGTCGGCCGCCGCCGCCTGGGCACTGCCCAGAATATGCCCCAGCACCACGATGCCGAGCGCGCGAAACCCGTTGGCAATGATCGGGATGGCGATGCTGGCGAGCATGAAGGCGAAGCGCCGCCAGGGGCTGCGATAGATCAATATCGAATACAGCACGCCGAACGCCACCGCGGCGATCAGGAAGCGCAGGCCTGCACAGGCCTCGGCGACGAAAAACCGCCCCTCGGGAATCTCGATCAGGAACGTATCGACATAGTTTGGAATGCCGAGCACGTTGAGGCCGAGGCGGATGAAATCCGAGGTGAAATGCTGCAGCGGGACGGTCAGGAAGGCGCCGAACGGCACCAGGAAATACAGGTACAGCAGCCCCGCCGACATCAACCACCAGGTGCGCCAGCCCAGCACCACAAGGAACAGCAATTCCAGCATGGTCATCGCGACCAGTTGCCGGCCTTCCATGATCCCCATCCGCTCGGCCAGCAGCCAGACCAGCCCCAGCGGCAGCATGCCCAGCGCCAGCCACGGCAGCGGCCGCGGTTGTGCGCCGCGCAGCATGTCCCGCCGATCCCACAGGATGTAGAGCGCGATCGGCAGCACGAAGTAGCAATGGCTGTAGGCGGTGGATTCCTCCCAGACCTCGAGTGCCGCCGCAGCTTCGGCATGAAACACCAGCAGCAGCAGCAGCGCGCCGCCGAGCAGCGCCGGCGCTGCCCGCAGCAGGCCATCCCAGGGCCGCGCCATCGCCGTCGCGCTGTCTGCGTTCATGCCATCATCCCCGCTCGATCCGCCGCCCGGGCATGCCGCGCAACCAGCGGCGCCATCAGACCATCCAGCCGCGCCAGCGTGGCGGGCCAGCCATAGCGCTGTTCCATGACCCGTCGCCCGGCGGCGCGCAGGTCGGGATAGCCGCCGGCCAGTACCGCGGCAATGGCCTGTGCGGTGGCCTCGGCGCCGTCGGCGACCAGCAGATCCTGGCCGGGGGTGGCGCGCACGCCTTCGAAAGCCTGTGGCGAGGCGACCACCGGTGTACCCAGCGCCATCGCCTCCAGCACCTTGTTCTGGATGCCACGGGCAATCCGCAGCGGCGCTACCGCCACCCCGGCATGGATCACATAGGGCCGCACATCGGCCACCCGGCCGGTGACCGTGACTCCGGGCAATTCGGCCAGCGCCCGCACGTCCGGCGACGGATTGGCGCCGACGACGATGAATTCGCTGGTCGCGTCGCGCGCCTGCAACAGCGGCAGCACGTGGTGCGCGAACCAGATCGCGGCATCGGCGTTCGGCCAGTAGTCCATGTTGCCGGTGAACACCGCGCGCGGTGCGGCGGTAGGGTAGGGCGATGGCAGGTCCAGCCCGGGGGTGAAAAACGCCAGGTCGACCCCCTGTTCGACCGCATGCACCCGGCCCGCAAGTTCGGGCGCCAGGGTCTCCAGCCGGCGGCATTCGGGTTCCGATACCAGCAGCGTGAGGTCGCTGGCGGCGGCGGCGTGACGCTCATAGGCCAGCAGGGTACGGCCTTCGCGCGCCCAGACCCAGCGCATCGGCGGGCGGCTGTGGCGGGCGTATTCGCTCCATTTTTCGGAATCGACGTCCACCATGTCCAGCACGACTGCCGGTCCATCGGCGGGCAGCACGTAGGGTGCCATGGCGGTTGAGAAGACGAAGGCAAGATCGATCGGCTGCCCGGCCAGGGTATTGCGCACCCATGCCTGCAGGCCGGCATGGTGATAATAATCCAGCATCAGCGGTCTGCCTGGACGGGCGGTGAGCAGCGATTTCAGCTTCTGCCAGCGGGTATCGATCCGGAAGCAGGCAAATTCGGCGCAGACCGTCCGTATTGCGGCGAAATGCTGCTGGTCGGCGGTATCGTCCATCAGGCATCCATAATGGATCGTCCAGTCCTTCGCGAAATGCCGCAGGAAGTTCCAGGCGCGGATCGTCTCCCCTTTCACCGGCGGATAGGGCGGCCGATGACTGATGAACAGCATGTGGCGCGCGGCGCTCATCCCAGGCCACGTACGATCGGCGGACCGAGCAGACCGGCCAGCGGCAGCGGCAGGCGCTTCCAGGCGGCGATGAACAGGCGGAATTTCGGGTTCAGCGGGTTGTTTTCCGGCACTTTCGCGCCCGGCGCCAGCATGTAGCGGTACGGCAGGGGTTGCGGCGTGAAGCCCCAGTTCTTCTTGAACGCGAAGGCGCCGGTGCCCTGTTTGCTGCGGCCGAAGTCGAACAGCCTGCAGCCGCGGGTGGCGGCGCGGCGCATCACCTCCCAGTACATGAAGTCGTTGCCGTACAGGCCGCGCGCCTGCGCGGTGCCGCCGCCGTAATAGGGCAGCACCTGGTCGCGGAAGTAGAAATTCATCACGCTGGCGATCGCCGTCTGGCCGTCCAGCACGGTGACGATATCGGCGGAGCCGGCGAATTCCTCCATCATGATGCGGAAATAGCTGCGCGCGAAGACCGGCGTGCCCAGGTTGCGCACGCTTTCGGCATAGATGCGATAGAGCCGGTCGGGGTCGGTTTCCACCACCGAGGCCAGGCCGCGATCGATCCCTTTGCGCACCATCGCCCGCTGCTTGCGCGGGATCGCCTTCAGATTGGCGTCGTCGTCGCCGGTGAAGGCCTTGCGGAACACCACATAGAGGTCATCGCGCACCACCCAGCCTGCGGCCGGCGGGGCGGCGGCATCGGTGCGCAACTCCATCACCTTCACGCCGAGGCGCCGCATCAGCGCCGCCGCGTGGTCCAGCAGCGCCGCTTCGCTGTCGGCGTCGCTGGCCAGCGGTCCGCCCTGGACGCAGAACGGCACCGAGATCAGCGAATCGCCGAACAGCAGCGTCTTCATCCGGCCGAGCGGCAACACACCGGTGATCGCGCCACGGCACTCGGCCAGCAGGTAATAGGTCGCGTGGCCGAAGGCACGGTCGATCACCCGCCGCCAGGCGGCGAGGTGGAAGAAGGTGCCGGCTGGGTGGGCGCGCACATAGGCATCCCACGCCGCCTCCTCCGCAACCGGCAGGATCCGGCAGGTCACCGGCGCGGCGGACGCGCTCATGCGGCGCGCTCTGCTGTCGCGGCGCCATCAGGGATCGGAGGGGCGAAGGGTGCATCCGGCGAGGTCAGCAGCGCGGCGCCGAATACATTGTCCATGCGGTCCCAGGCGAAATCGGTCAGCAATCGTTCCAACCGGCCGGCGGTGGCGGAGAGGTTCAGGTAGTGGCGGAACCGCGACAGCTGTCCGGCTGCGGCCACGCGCGGCTGGCCGGGATCGACCTCCCACGGATGGGTGTAGAAGATACCCGGCCGGCCGCCACGATTCACCCGGCGGAGTCCAAGACGGAAGATGGCATAGGGCAGCAGCCGGAAGAAGCCGCCTCCGGCACACGGCAAGTGGCGGCCGAACACCGGCGTTGCGGTCATCGGAATCTCCAGCAACGCCCGCCCGTCCGGATGAAACGGCTCCAGCGGCGCATTCGGCGCGCCATACAGGTCGTGGCGAATCGGGTAGATGCTGGAACTGTAGCGATAGCCTTCCTCGGCCAGGATATCGTAGGCCCATGGGGTGTCGGGCCCGAGCGAGAAAGTCGGCGCGCGATAGCCGAGCACCTCCACCCCGCCGATATTCTGCAATACCTGGCGAGCGCGGCGGATATCGGCGCGGAATCCTTCCGGCCCCAGGGTCGGCACGCGGGCATGGCCGTGGCCGTGGCTGGCCAGTTCATGGCCGCCGGCCACGATGCGCCGGATCAGCGCCGGATGCCGCTCGGCCACCCAGCTCAGCGTGAAAAACGTGCCGCGGACCCCGGCGCGGGCGAACAGGTCCAGCAGCCTCTGGGTATTCGCCTCTACCCGCGAGGGCAGCGCTTCCCAGCGGTCGCGCGGGATTGCGGCCCGGAAGGCTTCCACCTGGAAATGCTCCTCGACATCAACGGTCAGCGCATTGCGCTGCCGTGCCGCGGGCCGCATCGTGTTCATCCGCGCGGCAGGCTGTAGCCGCCGAACACGTCCATCAGCCGCTGGAACACCCGTTCCCGCCGGGCGACCGCATCTTCCAGCGCCTGCACCCGGATCAGTAGATCGGCATAGGCCCGGCCGTTGGGCTCGCCGCCGGCCGGCAACGCCACGACGCGATTGCCGGGATCGGCGTCGTCGGCAACGCCCTCGATGTCGTGGTGCAGCTCCTGCGCCGTGCTCTCCACCATCGGCGCGCCGATGGTGTCCGCTTCCTCCAGGGCCGCATAGAGCAGCACCCGCGAGCACAGCCGGTTGACGCGGCGCGGAATGCCGCCGGTGTGGTGGAACACCGCGGCGAATGCGGCGTCGGTCAGCGTCGGGTTGCCATGCCAGCCGACGGCGGTCAGCCGGTGCTCGATATAGGCGCGGGTCTCCTCGGCATCGAGCGGGCCCAGATGGTAGGAGGCGAGCACCCGTTGGCGCAGTTGGTCGAGATCGGGGCTGGCCAGCTTGCGGCGAAATTGCGGCTGACCAAGCAGGATGGTCTGCAGCGATGCGCGACCGTCCTCGGTGAGGTTGGACAGCATCCGGAGTTCTTCCAGCGCTGCCAGCGACAGGTTCTGCGCCTCGTCGACCACCAGCAGGCAGTGCCGGTTGCTGGCCCGGTGTTCGGCCAGCAATTCGCTGAAGGCGCGCAGCAGGGTGGCCCGGTCGGCATCGACGATATCGATGCCGAAGGCGCTCATGGTCAGGCGGAACAGGTCGTCGCCGGAGACCTGCGTGGTGTTGATGCGCGCCAGCGTATAGGTGTCGCGGTCAAGCTCCGCCCACAGGCGTTCCACCAGCGTGGTCTTGCCGGCGCCCACCTCGCCGGTGACGATCACGAAACCCTCGCCCTGCGAAAGGCCGTAGATCAGGTGGGAGATCGCCCGTGTATGACCCTTGCTTCCATAGAAGAACCGGCTGTCCGGCGTCAGCTGGAACGGCATGCCGGTGAAGTTGTAGAATTTTTCGTACATACCCTGCTCAGAACGACTTATGCAGTCCGACCGTGATCAGGTTCTGCTGATAGGAAGGGGTCATCGCGTTGCCGCCACCGAGCGTGCCACTATAGCTGTACTGCGCCCGCCCCGACAGCGTCTGGCTGAACGCATAGCTGAGGCCGAGGCTGGCGGTGACCGTCTGCTGTGTCGTGCGCGTCGGGGCGCCGCTCGCACGGGTGCCGTATTGCGCATAGGCATTGCCGTTGAACGCTTCGGAAAAACTGTGCTGCCAGGCCAGGCCGACGGAGGTTCCGCTGCTGGAGGTGGCCGAGCCGACCGCCGGACCGGAGATCGCCGTGACATACTGGGTCTCGCTGTGCATCAGGTTCAGCGAGTAGACGTCGCGATCGCGCAGCAGGGTGATCACCCCGGTGAACTGCTTCACCCGCGCCGGTGCGGTCTGCGAACCAAGAAAATTATTGCCGGCGCTGAGCGGGATGCCAGTACGGTGGTCGATCGACTGGCCGAAGCCATTGACGTCCGAACCCGCCAGCGCCTGCGCCAGTTCCTCCTGGCCGGTGGTCACACCGTCGGAATATTGCGCCGAGAGCCGGATGCGGGCGGTGGGCGCATAAGTTGCATCTAGCGATGCCGAATCATGCCCTTCATGTGACCCGTAGCCGATGCTGATCGAACTGTCCGGATTGGGCTGCAGTTTCAGCCCGACATTCCAGGTCATGCCATTGAACCGGTATGGCGTGGCGCCGGTATATTGCAGGTCCTGATGGCCGATGCTGCCGTTCACCTGCACGGTGCGGGTGACGGCGTAGCCGAGCGTCACCGATTCGGTCTCGCGATGGGCGCCGTTCAGCGAACCGGTACCGGTGCTGTTGTTGTGTTGTGCCTGGGCCGCGAGATTGAACCGCCCGAAATCCTCGCCGCTGGCGAAGCTCGCATGCCAGCCGCGGGTGATGGTGTCCTGGTTGGTGATCGGCGGCTGGAATGGCGAATTCAGCCGGGGATTGGCGCCGGTGGTGCTGTTATAGGCCAGCATATAGCCGATCTCACCCAGGCCGAAGCCGCCGAAGCGGTGCTGCAGATAGGGGCTGGCGGAAAAGGAGGTTGACCGGACCTCGCCCTGCCGGCCGAGATTGACGGTTCCGGTGGGGCCATAGCCGCCAGTCTGCGACTGCGTGAAGCTGCCGCCGCGCAGGTCAAGGAACAATACCTCCGGCACCAGCGAGATGTGGGACTGGCCATTGAAGTTGAATGCCGTGGAATCTTGTGACCGGGTCGTCAGGTAGTGCCGGAACTCCGGTGCGATGAACAGGCTGGCGGAGACCCGCCTGCTCTCGCCCTGTATTGCCAGGCTGGGCGAGATGGTGGTGTAGAAGTCCGACCGGGCGCGCCCCGCGGCATAGGCACCCTGAACGGCATCGGTCCAGCCGAGCAGGACATCCAGCGCCGGGGTGAACGTCCATCCCGGGGTGGTGGCTGGCGGCGCTGACTGGAAGGCGCGCTCATATTGCTGGCGCAGATCGCCGAGCCGCACATCCGCCCCGGAAGAAGGCAACAGCCCCTGAGCCCGAACCGCGCGTGGCAGCGCCGGGGTAAGCGACGCTGCGGCACAGGCCAGCAACGCCACACGCCAGTGGCGGCGGCGAACGGGGTGGCGGTCAGGAGTACGTGCCGAAATAATGGTAGGCTCCGAAGGTGTAGCTGGTCGTCACACGGATCTTGTTCAGCATCAAGGTCACCGTCTGGCAGGCCTTGATGAGATCAAGCGACGCCATCACTTCGGATTTCTGCGTCTTTTCCGCCTCGATGACCAGTACGATCTGACCGACGAACGGAGCAAGGGTGCTCGGATCGCTGGTTGACAGGCAGGGAGGCGCGTCCAGGATCACCAGATGGTTGGGAAAGCGGCGCCCCATGCGCTCGATCAACGCGGTCATCGGCCGGGCAACCGTGCCCTCACCAACGTCACCGGCCTCGCCACGGCGCGTGCCCACCGGCATGAACGACAGGTTGGGGATGGCGGTGCGTAGCACGGTATCCTCGATCCGCATCGCGGCGTTGGCGGCCAGGTCGATCAGCCCCGGCCGTTCGCCCAACCCCAACTGATCCGACAGCGAGTGCTGTTTGGCATCCATGTCCACCAGCAGCACCTGGCGCTGGGTATGCTGGGCGATGCTGCCGGACAGATTCAGCGCCGTGAAGCTCTTGCCCTCGCCGGGCCGCGAACTGGTGACCATCAGCAGGTTGCCGGCGCCCCGACCCGGCGCGTAGCTGGTCTTGAGCGAGCGCATCACGGTGCCGACCGTCACCCGGAACTCTTCGGAGATGCGGGTGCGCAGCTTGCGCCCCACCACCAGCCCGGCACGCTCCAGCGCCTCCAACTCCAGCGGCGGCAAAGCGGCCAGCGCCTCGGTCAGGCGCGGCTGCGCCAGTTCGCTGGCGGCACGCGTCAGGCCGGCCGGCGCATCGGCCACCACGCGCGCAAGCATGGTTTCGGCCGCCGCATCGCTGTGTTCCCCGGTTGCCGACGGCGTTGCAGCGGCTTCGGCGGCAGCGGGCCGCGCGTCCGCTGCCCGGTCTTTGGCCAGCCGCTCCTCGGTCGGTGCGCCATCCTGGGGGCGCCGGGTCGGTTGCGGTGTGGTCAATCCGCCCACGCCGCGCAACCGCTCGGCGACACGTTCGACCAGATGCCCAGGTTCCAGCGTCATGTCAGGCATGCCCCGAACTCCGCAGCAGGCGCAGAATCAACCCGGCATAAACCGCACAGAGCAGTGCCAGGGCGGAGCTGAAGCCGATCGCCGAGGCCATCCTGCGAATCCGCGACGTGACCTCGATCAGCGAAATGCTCCCCGCGACCGGTAGCCCGAGGTCTCGCAATTCGTCCAGCGTGTGGAAGGACTGGTCGAACTGGGCCAACAGCAGCGCCAGGCCGAATCCGGCGCCGAGGGCCGCCAGCAGCACGCCGGTAACCAGCAGTGTCCGCTTTGGCGCCACCGGGTTCTGCGGCACCTGCGGCGGGTCGACGATCTGGATTTTGATCTTGTCGGCATCCTTGTCGGCGGCGGAACCGATACGCATCGACTCCCGGCGTGACAGCAGTTCCTCATAATTCTTCCGAAGCACCTCGTAGTCGCGATTCATATTGGTGTATTCGGCCTGCAACCCCGGCGCGCCGCGCGCGATCTCCTGCAGGCGGTCCCGGCTCCTGGACGCATCGGTCAGCTGGCGCTGGAGCGAGGCCAGATTGCCCTCCGCATCCACCAGCCGCACCTTGAGTTGCTCATAGACCGGATTGGCCTGAGAACGGGTGTTCGGCGCCGCTTCACCCGGTTTGACCGCCGCCTTGGCCGCGGACGCACGCGCGGTCACCGATTGCGCCGCGGCAGCCCGCAGCGAGGCGATCAGCTTGCGCTGTGCGACGACATCGGGATGCTGATCGGTGTCGTGCAGCAGCAGCAGGGTAAGCTGATCCTCAGCCTGCTTCAGCTTGCCCTGCTCCGGAGTCATGCCGCCGGCCCCGCTGAGCGGGGTGCCATTGGCATCGGTTTCGGTGACCAGCATCGGCCGGGTCGAAGCCAGTTCGCTCTTCAGCATGTCCCGCCGGGTAACCTGGTCCTGCAATTGCCCCTGCAGCGTCTGCACGGCGGCCTGGGCCTGCTCGAAGCGCGACACCCCGGTGGTGTCGGAGGGCAGCAGGTCGATGTATTTGGCGCGGAAATCGGCACGTCGCTTTTCGGCATCGCGCAGCTTGGTTTCATAGTTGGCCAATTGCTGGTCGAGGAACACCTGCGCGTTCTGCATCTCCGAGCGGCTATTGCCGGCCCGGCTCTCGATGAAGGTGGTGAGCATGTTCTGCACCACGTCGAACGCCAGTTTCGGGCTGGGGTTGCGGTACGAGATGGTGAACAGGGTCTGGGTCTGTGGCGTGATGCGGATCGCCGATCCGAGATCCCGCACCAGGGATTCAAGATCCCCCGGTCCGGTGATCTTCAGATCGAGATCCGTGCTGGAAACCAGCTTCTCCAGGTTCGGCCGGCTGAGCAGGGTGCGCTGCAGAATATCCAGCCGCCGGCTGTTCTGCGCGTCGATGGCAATGCCCTGTAGCAGCGGCGTCAGCACCGCGTCGGCGTCCATATAGACGCGGGCGCTGGCCTCGTACTGGTTGGGGATGAAGGTCGTGCCGACCCAGCCGGCGACGCTCAATACCCAGGCACACGCCACCGTCGCCCAGCGATACCGCCAGGCAGCGCCGATATAGCGACGCAGAAGGACGCGGAGTTGATCCATGCGCCTGCGCCCTCAGAACCAGCTTTGCGGGATGATCAACGTGTCACCCGGCAGCAGTGCGACGTTATCGCAATAGGCGCCGTCCTTCAGCAGGTCGGACAGCCGCACCTTGATCACCTGCTGCTTGTCGCCATTGCGGCGGACGATCACCGAACTGTTACCGGCGGCATATTTGGTCAGGCCCTTGGTGGCGATCATCAGATCCAGCACCGTCATGCCGTCGCGATACGGCAGCGCCGCCGGTTCGGTTGCCTCGCCGATCACCTTCACCTGGCGATCCAGCGGCCCGACGAAGCCGGTCACCATCACCGTCACGATCGGGTCCTGCACATATTCCTTCAGCCTGGCCGCCAGTTCCTTGCCCAGCTGGGTGGGTGTCTTGCCGGCTGCGATGATGTCCGGAATCAGCGGCATCGAAACTCGTCCGTCAGGGCGCACCGGCAGGCTGGGCACGCTGAGTTCGGGCGCACGATACACCGAAATGCCAAGCTGGTCGCCGGCCCCGATCACATAAGTAGGCGATGCGGAGGTTGCCGCGCTGGCGTCGCTGACAGGCGCCGGGCAGGAGCCGGTGCCCGGCCCGCCGGTCGCGCAGGCCGCCAGCCCGCCCATCAGCCCGACCGCCAGGGCGAGCTTCAGGACCGATCGCAGCCGTCGCCGTGTCGAGGGCGGTGCCGCCGCGGCTGGGGTGGCAATATGCGTCGAGGCATCGTTCATCGCGGTTCCGTTCCTGCCCTTCGATGGGTTGCGGGCGCCGACAGCCGGGCAGGACGCCTGGCGAGGGCGCGGCGGCACGGCACGATAGGCGCGGAAGGAATTGAACCCCCAGCCTCTGCCAGGTAATGGCAGCGCTCTACCATTGAGCTACACGCCTTCATCTGCCGCACACGAACCCGCTCGACGGTCCGCCGCTGCAGCATCGCCGCCCTGGCGCGTTGAATAACCACAGTTTCACCCATCCTGGCGCTTACCATGCGTCCATCACAATCGTAAAGTCTGCATCGCTCGCGCAATTCCGCTCCGTCTGGCCGCTCGGTGCAGCGCCGCCACGATCCCTCCGGCACGCAGCGCGCCCATAGCATGCTGGGACCTGCGCTTGCATCACGATATCCTGATCGCCCGGGTGTATCACGGAGTCGGCACGGACAGGGAAGCGGCTTGACCAAAAATCGCCCTCTCGTTAAACATACGACAACGTTGATCGAAAAATCGCCACATAACAATACTGTTTTCATTTGGGTGTTGCCATGCGCACGGCCGATCAGCATGCAACGTATTCATTTTGCATCCTACCCGGCCACCGGATGAATTCGTGCCCCACCTTTCGCATTCCGAGATACTCGGACAGAGGAATTATTTGTGGATTGCCTAGCATGAATGAACGTTGCCGTCTTCTCATCCTTAAGGGTGAACAAGCCAGTGTTGCATGATACGACGATGGCTTCTAACGGTTTGTTACGACCGAAGCCGGCGATTTGTCCCCGGTTCGGCCTGAGCGAATATGAATGAGGTATTGAGGGCGTCATGGGGAGGGTATTCGGCAACCATATTTCACTGGAGATGTTTCTCCTGTGGGTTGTCGAGTTCTTGCTCTGCTTCTTCTCCTTCTATCTTCTCCTGCTGCCCGGTGATGCCGTCAGCACGGCCACCCTTCTCGGCGGCCAGCCGGAGCTTTCCCATGCGCTGACCGTCGTGGCGCCATCGTTCCTTCAGGCGATCGGCCTGCACGAGCCCACCGCCAGCCGGGCGCTGCTGCTGTCATGCGCGATCGGCCTGGCATCGTTGACCATTGGCCTCTACCGGCCGGAAATCTGTCTGCAAACCCGCCGCCTGCTGCTCAACACCATGGTCGCCGGGCTGCTGGCGTTCCCGGTGGTGCTGGTGGTCAGCGCCGCAACCCATATCGATGCGAGCTTCGTCTTCGGGCCGGACGCCTTCTGGCCGGTGAAGATCCTGTTGACCTGGATCCTGCTGCTGTTCCTGCCGCGGCTGGGTTTCAGGATCATTCTGCGCCTCGGGCTGCTCACCCGAAACGTTCTCATCGCCGGCTCTCCGCTCGCCGCCCGGCGCACCGCGGCGGCGATCGCCGTGCAGCGGCGTGGGTTTTTCGCGTCGCCGGCGTGGTACCGGCGGATGCCCTGGCCTCGCTTGCCGCCACCGATCTGCGCCGGCGCCGGATCTGGGCGGTGATCGTGCCGCCCGAGGCCGACCCGCAAGCCGTGCGACTCGCCCTGCGCGGCAGCCGCGTCGTGGTGGTCGGCGAGGTCGATTTTTGCGAACGGCACCTGCGGCGCCTGGATCTCGCGCGCCTTGCGCCGGACTGGCTTCCGGGCGCCAATGCCCTGTCCTGCGGGCGGGTGGAAGCGCTAACCCGGCGCGCCGCCGAACTCGCCATCAGCCTGGTGCTGCTCGCGCTTACCCTGCCGCTGCTGCTGCTGACCGCGCTGCTGATCAAGCTCGACAGCCCGGGCGGCGTTCTCTATCGGCAGGAACGCGTGGGCCTCGCGGGGCGGGTGTTCACGCTGTACAAGCTGCGCAGCATGCGCATCGATGCCGAGGCCGGCGGGCCGACCTGGGCCGTGCGCCATGACAGCCGGACCACCCGGATCGGTGCGTTCATCCGCCTCACCCGGATCGACGAGCTTCCGCAACTGATCAATGTCATCCGCGGCGAAATGAGCTTCGTCGGCCCCCGCCCCGAACGCCCGCCTTTCGTGACGCAACTGGCCGAGGCGATCCCACATTACCACGACCGGAGCCACGTGAAGCCCGGCGTCACCGGCTGGGCGCAGGTCAACTACCCCTATGGCGCCTCGGTCGAGGATGCGCGGCAGAAGCTCTCCTACGACCTGTACTATGTGAAACACCGCAGCCTGGTGCTCGACGGGCTGATCGTGCTGGCCACCATCCGCGTCATTCTGTTCCAGGAAGGCGCGCGTTAGTGGCGTGATGCCAACGCAAATCGCCGCCCAGGGGGTGAACCCGGCCACCGGGTCGAGGTCGGTGCCCTGAGGCACGCCGAATGGGCCGAACGAGTCAGGGCGCCTGCGCAGCCGCGCGAGATCTGGCTCCGCAGAACCGGGAGGGAGCAGCGTATCATCGGAGTGTATCGAGGTTGATCGCGGGTAGAGCATATCGATGCTGACATCGTTTGATTTCGTGCGCCTCGTCTACGGGGGCAGCGCCGCGCTTTATCTGGCGCTGTCGGCGCTGATTCTCATCCAGATGCGGCTCAGCCGCACCGGGTTGCTGCTGGTGCTCGCGGCGCTGGCGTCGGCGCTGTGGCTCGGCGCTGTCGCGGTGGCGCTGCCGCGGCCGTTCGGCGGCTTCGGCGGTGGGCTCGACCTGCTGCGGTCGGTGGCCTGGTACGCCTTCCTGCTGCATCTCTATCGCCGCTCGGTTCCAGGCCGCAGCCAACTCACCCAGGCCTTCATCGTGATGGGGCTGGTCGCCGTGCTGGTGGCTGCCGCAACGGTGCTGGTCGGGCACCCGGGCAATCCCGGCTTCGCGCTGTGGTCGGCCGGGATCGCGCTGCGGCTGGGGCTGGCGGTCTGCAACATCCTGCTGATCGAAAACCTGTATTTCAACGCGTCGGCCGATACCAAATGGCGCATCACCCTGCCCTGCATCGCGCTCGGCGCGCTCTCGGTCTACGACGTGGCGCTCTCGGCCGATGCGGTGCTGCTGTCGCAGATTTCCGCCCCGCTGTTCGCCGGCAACGCCATCGCGGCGGCGATCGTGGTGCCCCTGCTGGCGGTCAGCGCGGCCCGCAATCGCAGTTGGCAGATCGATATCCACGTCTCCCGCACCGTGGTGTTTCATTCCGCCACCCTGATTGCTGCCGGCGTCTTTCTGCTGGGCCTGGCCGGCGCGGGCGAGGCGATCCGCTACTTCAATGCCGACTGGGGCGGCCTGGCCGAGATCAGCCTGGTGTTCGCCGGCTTCGTCACCATCGCCGTGCTGCTGTCCTCCGGCGGCACCCGCCAGCGCGTGCGGCGCTTCATCGGCGATCACTTCTTCAGCAACCGCTACGACTATCGGCAGGAATGGATGCGCTGCATCAACACGCTGTCGGCGCAGGACGCCTATGTCGCGCTGCATACCCGCGTCATCCGTGCCGCCGCCGAGATCGTCGACAGCCCGGGTGGCGTGCTGCTGTTGCTGGAGCCCACCGCGGCAGCCAATTATCGCTGGGCCGGCTCCTGGAACATGCCGGCGCTGGCAACCCCGGTGATGGCCGACGACCCGCTGGTGGCCGCCATGCGCAGCGGCAACTGGATCGCGCTGCTGGACGACCTGCCAGCAGCGAGCCGGGCTGCCCTGGCCAGCGCGTTGCCCGGCCTCTGGCTCGCCGTTCCGCTGAACCATGCCGGCGTCATGACCGGCTTCATCCTGGTCGCCCATCCGCGCATGGGCTTTACGCTAGACCGCGAAGCCTTCGACCTGCTGCGCATCATCGGCCGCCAGGTGGCAACCTATGTCGCCGAGCAGCGCGCCACCGAGGTGCTGCTGCAGGCGCGGCAGCTGCACGATTACGGCAAGCGCTTCGCGTTCGTCGCGCACGACATCAAGAACGTCTCCAGCCAGCTTTCGATGCTGCTGTCCAATGCGGAGGTGCATCTCAGCAATCCCGAGTTCCAGGCCGACATGCTGCAGACCGTGCGCGCCTCAGTGCAGAAGATCGGCGCCCTGCTGAAGCGCCTGCAGGGGCCGCCGAACGAATTCAGTCGCGCCATCATCCGTCCGCGCGACCGGCTGCAGGCGCTGATCGGCGGCCTGCGCCGGCCGCGCGAGGTCGATGTGCTGCTGGATGACACCGAACAGGCTTCCGGCGGCGTCGCCATGCCGGGTGCCGCGTTCGATGCGGTGGTGACCCATCTGCTGAACAATGCCGCCGAAGCCACGCTGGAAGCCCATCCCGCCGCCCCGCCATCGGTACTGGTGCGCCTGCTCCAACCCGGCCGGCAGATGATCGTCGAGATCGCCGACGAAGGACCAGGCATGCATCCGGAATTCGTCCGCGACAAGCTGTTCGCCCCGTTCGACACCTCCAAGCCCGGCGGCACCGGCATCGGCGCCTTCCAGGCGCGGGAATTGCTGCGCGAGGCCGGTGGCGACCTGCTGGTGCTGAGCCAGCCCGGCGCCGGCACCACGATGCGCATCGTGCTGCCCACGGTCGAGGCCGCCGCCGAGCCGCCCGGCACCGCCGGCGCAGTCCCGTCGGAGATATCAATTTCCGACCGCATCCGGTAAGATAGGCGCAATGGACAGTTCTGTAACCAAACCGAAATTGCTCATCGTCGAGGATGACGAAGGGTTGTGCCGCCAGTACCGCTGGGCGCTGTCGCAGTACGAACTGCTGATCGTGCATGCCCGCCCGCAGGCGATCGCCACGGCGCTGAAGGAGCAGCCGCCGGTTGCCATCATGGATCTCGGCCTGCCGCCGGACCCCGATGGCGTCAGCGAAGGCTTCGCCACGCTGGAGGCGCTTGCCCGCCAGCATCCGGACATGAAGCTGATCATCGCCACCAGTCATGGTGATCGCGAGCACGCGCTGCGCGCCATCAACAGCGGCGCCTATGATTTCTGCGAAAAGCCGATGGATATCGACCTGCTGCGCGGCATCATCGACCGTGCGCTGAAGGTCTACGACCTGGAGCAGGAGAATCGCCGCCTCGCCGAGGCCCCCGGCGGCTCGCCGATCAAGCGCATCATCACCACCGACGATGCGATGCTGAAGGTCTGCCGCACCATCGAGAAGGTGGCCAACACCAACGTTTCGGTGCTGCTGCTCGGTGAAAGCGGCACCGGCAAGGAGGCGCTGGCCCGCGCGGTGCACGACCTCGGCCCGCGCGCCCGCCAGCCGTTCATCGCCATCAACTGCGGCGCGATCCCGGAGAACCTGCTGGAAAGCGAGCTGTTCGGCTATGAGCGCGGCGCCTTCACCGGCGCCGTCAAGCAGACCATCGGCAAGATCGAGGCGGCCAACCACGGCACTCTGTTCCTCGACGAGATCGGCGACCTGCCCTACCCGCTGCAGGTCAAGCTGCTGCGCTTCCTGCAGGAACAGGTGATCGAGCGGGTCGGCGGCCGGCAGACCATCCCGGTCGATGTCCGCGTGGTTTCCGCCACCAACCAGACGCTGGAAGCCCAGGTCGGCGAGGGGCAGTTCCGCAGCGACCTGTTCTACCGTCTCAACTCGATCACCGTGCGTATCCCGCCGCTGCGCGAACGCGGCGGCGATGCGGTGCTGCTGGCCCGCTATTTCCTCAACCGCTTCAACCGCGAGTTCAACCGCAACATCCGCGGCCTGGCCGATGGCGCCAGTGCGGCGCTGGCGGCGCATGACTGGCCGGGCAACGTCCGCGAACTGGAAAACCGCATGAAGCGCGCGGTGGTGATGTCGGAGAACCGGGTGATCGATGCCGCTGACCTGGAACTGGCGCCGGTGGAGCCGGACGATGCCGATCTCGACCTGCGCGCCGCCCGGCTGCGGGCCGAACGGGCGGTGCTGCAACAGGCGTTGGCGCGCAGCAATGGCCGGCTGGCGCAAGCCGCCAAGCTGCTCGGGGTCAGCCGCCCGACGCTGTATTCGCTGATGGAATCGCATGGTCTGGCCGCCGAACAGGCGCAACTGGCGGTGCTCGCCGAGGCGGAAGCCGAGGCGCCGGCCAACCCGCGCCGCTCCGGCTGATTTTTGCCCGCAGCTTGCCCTCCGCCCGCGCGACCCCGCATTCGAGCATACGGACTGTGAACTGATGAAAAAACTGATCGCCGTCGTGGCCATTGCCCTGTTGCTCGGCGGCGGGGCGGCAGGCGTCTGGTGGAAGTATTTCCACCATGTCGACCGCTTCGCCGCCGCCCGCGAACTGATGGCCAAGGGCGACCTGAAGGCGGCTCAGATCGAGCTGCGCAACGTGGTGCGCGACGATCCATCCAATGCCGAAGCGCATTTCCGCCTTGGCCTGCTGCAGATGCGCACCGGCGACCCGGTTGCCGCCGAGCGCGAACTCACCCAGGCCCGCAACACCGGCTTCGATCCCCGCGCGGTGCTGCCGCTGCTGGCGCAGTCGTACATGGCGCAAGGCAAGTTCGCCGAGTTGCTCAAAGACTTCCCGACCAAGTCGCTGCCGCCGGACACGCTGCCGGCGATCCTGGTGACACGCGGCCTGGCGCAGATGCAGCTGAAGCAGGATGACGACGCCGCCGCGAGTTTCGCGGAGGCCGAAAAGCTGGCGCCGCAATCGATCGACCCGGTGCTGTCCTCCGCCCGCCTGCTGATCGGCAGGCACAGCTACGCCGCCGCCGAACAGAAGGTGGACCGTGCGCTCACGCTGAATGCCAAGTCGCCGGAGGCGCTGCTGTTGAAGGGCCAGTTGCTCAACCTCAACGGCAAGCGCGCCGATGCGCTGCAGGCATTGGATGTGGTCCTGGACATCGCGCCCAACATGATCGCCGCGCGGCTGGAGCGCGCCAATATCCTGGTCGCCACCAATGAGGACGCCAAGGCCAAGATCGATGTCGAGACCGCGCTGAAGCTTGAACCGCGCAGCGCCGGGGCGATCTATCTGCAGGCCGTGCTGGCGGCCCGCGGCAAGGATTTCACCGCCGCCGACCAGGCGCTGACCCGCATCCAGTCGCTGTTGCCACGCTTCCCGCGCGGCTACTATTTCCAGGCGGTGGTCAAGTTCAACCTCGGGCAGGCCGAACAGGCCTCTGATGCCGCCAGCAAATACGTCGCGGCCAATCCGCTCGATCTCGACGGCGTCAAGCTGCTCGCCCGCATCGATCTGGCGATGCAGCGCCCGCTCGACGCCGAGCAGACCCTGAACAAGGCGGTGGCCGCCGGCCAGGCCGATGCCGACACGCTGGATCTGCTGGGCCGCGCCTATTCCCAGGGCGGCAAGCAGGCCCAGGCGTTGCAGGCATTCGAGCGCGCTGCCGAGCTGGCCCCCAACGATGCCGGCATCCTTACCCGCCTCGCCTCGGCACGCCTCGGCACCGGCGACGCCGGCGGCGCAGCGCGCGACCTCGAGCACTCGCTGCAACTGGCGCCCGGCGCCAAGGCCGCCGGCGAGGCGCTGGTCGTCGCGTCGCTGGCTGCCGGCGAGATCGAGCGGGCGGATGCCGCGCTGAAGCGGCTGGACAAGGCCAAGACCGACCCGGAGACGATCGGCATCCTTACCGGCCTGGTCCGGATGGGGCAACTGGACTTCCCCGGCGCCCGCACCGCGTTCGAGGGCGTGCTGAAGGAGCGGCCGAACTCCATTCCTGCCCGGCTCAATCTCGCCAAGATCGCGGTGCTGCAAAACAAGCCGGCCGAGGCAGAGCAGGCGCTGCGCGAGGTGCTGAAGCAGAATCCGGCCAACGAGCAGGCACTCTCCGGCCTGCTGTCCATCCTGATCGGCGACGGCCGGCTGAACAGCGCCGTCGCCGTGGTGGAAGCCGCCCGCGCCGCGGCGCCGGCCAACAACAATCTCACCGTCGCATTGTCGGATCTCTATCTGCGCCAGCGCGAGCCGAACAAGGCGCTGGAACTGCTGGACAAGGCGCAGAAGGGCCAGTTGCCGTCGCCGTTGCTGCTGGCCGCCCTGGTGCGCGCCCAGACCGCCGCCGGCAAGGCCGATGACGCGGAGGTCAGCCTGCGCAAGATGCTGGCGGTCGAGCCGCGCAGCATCCAGGCGCGCCGCGCGCTCGCCGACCTGCTGGTCACCGGCAAAAAGGCGCCGGAGGCGCGGCAGGTGTTGCGCGAGGGCCTGACCATCATGCCCGGCAACCGCCTGCTGCTGCAGGGGCTGATCGGGGTGGAGTTGAGGGACGGGGGCACCGATGCCGCGCTCAAGCTGGTCGATGAGCTCACCCTGAACCGGACCAACACGCCGGGCATCCTCGGCCTGCGCGGCGATGTCTATATGACCGCCCAACGCTTTGACGAGGCGGCCCAGGCCTACGGCGAGGAATTGAAGCAGACCCCTGAGGTATCGCTGGCGGTGCGCCAGTCCGCGGCACTGGAAGCCGCCCACCACCCCGAAGAGTCGTTGAAGGTGCTGACCAGCTGGATCGCCACCCACCCCGACGACATGCAGGTGCAATTGCTGCTCGCCACCAACGAGATCGGCGCCCGCCAGAACGCCGAGGCGATCAAGCGGCTGGAACTGGTGCTGGCCAAGCAGCCGAACAACGTCATTGCACTGAACAACCTCGCCTGGCTCTACCAGGAGGCCGGCGACAAGCGCGCGCGCATCATGGCGCAGAAGGCCTATCTGCTCGCTCCCTCGCCGCAGATCTCCGACACGCTGGGCTGGGTGCTCACCGCCGAGGGCGACGCCAACACCGCGCTGCCGCTGCTACGGGAGGCGGCCAGGGCGATGCCGAACAACATGGCGATCCAGTACCATCTCGGCGTTGCGCTGAAGCAGACCGGCCAGAAGGACGAGGCGATTTCCGTGCTGCGCCCGATCGTCCTCGGCCCGCAGCAATTCGACGACAAGGCCGAGGCCAAGCGGGTGCTGGACTCGCTGACCAACGGCGGCTGACCACGACGGATGGCCGGTGAGAGGCTGCGGCTGCTGACCTTCAGCACGCTGTTCCCCGACAGCACGCGGCCGAATTTCGGTGTCTTCGTCGAGAACCGGCTGCGCCATCTGGTCGCCACCGGGCAGGCATCGAGCACGGTGCTGGCGCCGGTGCCGTGGTTCCCGCGCCTGCCCGCCGCCCTCGCCGCACCGGCCGGCGCCTGGAGCCGCTTCGCCGCGGTGCCGCGCCAGGAAACCCGGCACGGGCTGGTGGCGCATCACCCGCGCTTCCCGGTGCTGCCGCGCATCGGCATGTCGGTGGCGCCGCTGCTGCTCTACCGCACCGCCCGCGCCGCGCTGGCCCGGCTGATCGCCCAGGGTCTCGAATTCGACGCCATCGACGCCCATTACCTCTACCCGGACGGCGTCGCCGCGGTCTGGCTCGGCCGCCGCTTCGGCAAACCGGTGGTGGTCACCGCCCGCGGCTCGGACGTCACCGAACTGCCGGACTACGCCATCCCGCGCGCCTATATAAGCCGCGCCATCGCCGGCGCCGACGCGCTGATCTCGGTCAGCGCCGGCCTGAAGGACGCCCTGGTTGCCCTCGGCGCTCCCCCCGACAAGGTGACCGTGCTGCGCAATGGTGTGGAAACCGCGCTGTTCCGCGAGACCGACCGCGCCGCCACCCGCGCCCGCCTCGGCCTCACCGGCCCGACGCTGCTCTCGGTCGGCGGCCTCATCCCGCGCAAGCGCCACCACCTCACCATCGCAGCACTCGCCGCCCTGCCGGAGTGCACGCTGCTGATCGCCGGTGAGGGGCCGGAATACGCCGCTCTGCGCGCCCTGGCCGCCGAGCGCGGCCTGGCCGCCCGCGTCCGCCTGCTCGGCCCGGTGCCGCACCGCGACCTGCCGGCCTATTACAGCGCCGCCGACGCCATGGTGCTGGCCTCCGCGCGCGAGGGCTGGGCCAATGTGCTGCTCGAATCGATGGCCTGCGGCACCCCGGTGGTGGCCAGCAACATCCCCGGTAACCCCGAGGTGGTGCAGAACCGCGACGCCGGCCTGATCGTCGCCGAAAACACCGCCGACGGCATCGCCGCCGCGGTGCGCGACCTGCTTGCCGCCCCGCCGGCGCGCGCCGCCACCCGCGCCTATGCCGAGCCGTTCGGCTGGGAGGAAACCAGCGCCGGGCAGCTCGCCGTGTTCCGCCGCGTCATCGCGCAACGCCGATAGCCGCGGGGCCTTGCCTGTTGGCGCCGCGTCGTCCATGTCCGCGCCGTGCTGCACCTGATCAAGCTCTGCGTCGGCGTCACCGACATCCCTCATCTCGCCACGCTGCAGGCCGCCCGCCTCGCCGCCGGCCAGGGCCTGCGCCACCGCACTCGCAACTTCCCGCGCCGCGCCGCCGAAATCCTCGATGGCGGCTCGATGTACTGGATCATCGCCGGCGTACTCAGCGTCCGCCAGCGCATCACCGACATCGTCGATGACCACCGCGACGACGGCTCCCGCTGCGCCGCCCTGCTGCTCGACCCGCAGCTGGTGCCGCTCGCCGGCCGCCGCACCAAGCCGTTCCAGGGCTGGCGCTACCTCGCCGCCGCCGATGCGCCGCCCGACCTCACCGCCGCCGGCGCCGCCCTCGGCATCGACGCATTGCCGCCCAAAATGCTGCGCGAACTCCGCGAGCTCGGCCTGCTATAGCCGCCGCCGCGAAAACATATTGCAAATCGCCGCGGCTCAGTTCATAGGTGTTTTCAGTGGCCTGCTCGCCATAGCTCGCCTCGATTCTTAGCCCCTCCGCAGCGAGGCGCCGCGGGAGCAGTCACCGCCTGCCGCAACCCCGTTGGCTCGGAGCCACACCGTGACAGTCTCGCGCAGAACCCTCCTCTCCACGCTCGCCCTGATGCTGCCCGTCGCCGCAGCCGAGGCCGCCACCAAGCACAAGCCAGCCCACAAGGTGCACAAGATCGCCAAGGCCGGGCCGCACAAGCCGGCCGGGCACCACAAGCTGGCCCGCCGCCACACCCCGGCCAAGCCGGCCGTCAAGCCCAGCTGATCCCGGCGCGTCCGGCCCGGCCCCGGCCTGGCTGGACGCCCGTCTGCGCCGCCGGATCCGATTTTGCATGCTTGCCGCCGGAGGCAGCCGGCTATACCGTTCCCCAAACCATTTCAGGGGGACAGACCATGCGCGGATCACTCATGAGGGGCCTCGGGCTGGGGGCGCTGCTGCTGGCAGCCGGCCTTACCGCCCAGCCCGCCCAGGCGCAAAAATCGGCCGATACGCTGCGCATCACGTGGCGCGACGCCATTCCCAACGTCAACCCGTACTACAACCAGCTCCGCACCGGTCTGGTGCTCGCCACCCAGACCATGGATGGCCTCGTCTACCGCGACCCCGAAACCTTCGCCATCAAGCCGCTGCTCGCCACCTCGTGGAAATACGTCGACGACACCACGCTGGAATTCACCCTGCGCAAGGGCGTCAAATTCCAGGATGGCAGCCCGTTCAGCGCCGACGACGTGGTCTACACCTTCAACAGCCTTCTGACAGACAAGCAGGTCTCGGTCCCCAGCAACTTCGCCTGGCTGGCCGGCGCCAAGAAGGTCGACGATTACACCGTCCAGGTGCAGCTGAAGCGCATCTTCCCGGCCGCGCTGGAATACCTCGCCATGGTCATGCCGATCTGGCCCCAGGCCTACCGCGAAAAGGTCGGCCACGACGCCTACGACAAGAAGCCGGTCGCCGCCGGCCCGTACATGATCACCAAGGTTGACGGCATCACCCAGATCAACCTCACCCGGTTCGACGGCTACTACGCCGACAGCCCCAAGGGCCGCCCGGCGATCAAGAACATCTCCATCCACGAAGTGGCCGACGCCACCACCGAACTGAACGAGTTGCTCGGCGGCCGCGCCGACTGGATCTGGAACTTCACGCCGGACGTGTTCGACAACATCAACCACGTGCCCACGCTGCAAGCGATGCGGGCCGAGAGCATGCGTGTCGGCTACATCCAGTTCGACGCCGCCGGCCGCACCGGCAAGGACAATCCGCTGACCAAGCAGAAGGTCCGCCAGGCCATCGCCTACGCCATCGACCGCCAGACCTTCGCCAAGCAACTGGTCCAGGGCGGCTCGCGCGTGCTCGATGCGTTCTGCTTCCCCACCCAGTTCGGCTGCGACGCCGCGGCGGCGGTGAAATACCCCTATGACCCCGCCAAGGCCAAGCAACTGCTCACCGAGGCTGGCTATCCGAACGGCTTCGACACCGAACTGGTCAGCTACGTGCTGCCGCAATGGAACGGCGCGGTGCAGAACTACCTGAAGGCGGTCGGCATCAACGCCCGCATCAGCCAGTTGCAGGTCGGCGCCGTGGTCAAGCGTAACATGGAAGGCACCAGCCCGATGAACATGGGCAGCTGGGGCAGCTACTCGATCAACGACGTCTCCGCCATCCTGCCGTTCTACTTCACCGGCAACACCAGCGACTACAGCCAGAATGCCGAACTGAAGGCGCTGATCGAGGAAGGCGGCTCGGTCACCGACCCTGACAAGCGCCGCGCCGCCTACAGCAAGGCGCTGCACATCATCTCCGAGCAGATGTACGTGCTGCCGATGAACACCTACGTAAACACCTACGGTATCTCACGGAACCTGAACTTCAAGCCCTATCCGGACGAACTGCCGCGCTTCTACCTGTCCACCTGGAAGTAATGCGACCCGCCGCTGGCCGCTCGGGTCAGCGGCGGCTGCCAGGGAAGGCTCTTCTTTTTGTGAACAAAAAGAAGCAAAAAAACTTTTCGTGCGTTTTGGAGACTCCGGAGTCTCCCGCGCTCAACTGTTGCAAGGCGGATAAAAGTTTTTTGCTTCTTTTTTCCAAAAAAGAAGTCTTTCTTTCAAGCCAGCCAACACTCCACCATCCGCTCCCCGATCATCCGCGGCACCGGCGCCTCGATGCTGCAGCGCGCCACGGCGATCGGGCAGCGCGGATGAAACCGGCAGCCAGGCGGCACATTAGCCGGGTCCGGATAGCTATCCCCCAGCCCGACATCGGGAATCCCCAATCCCGGCTCCGGCGTCAGCACCGACTCCAGCAGCGCGCGGCTGTACGGGTGCGCCGGGCCGCGAAACAGCGTCTCGGTCGCCGCCCGCTCCACCACCCGGCCGAGATACATCACCGCCACCTCGTCGCAGATATGCTCCACCACCGCCAGGTTGTGGCTGATGAACAGCAGGGTCAGCCCCATCTCGCGGCGCAGCTCGTTCAGCAGGTTCAATATCTGCGCCTGCACTGATACATCCAGCGCACTGGTCGGCTCGTCGCAGACCATGATGCGCGGCCGCAGGATCAGCGCCCGGGCGATCGCCACCCGCTGCCGCTGCCCGCCGGAAAGCTGCGCCGGCAGCCGGCTGCCCATCTCGGCGGTCAGCCCCACCCGCTCCAGCATCTCCACCACCCGGCGCTCGCGCTCCGCCCGGCCGACCCCCTGGGCGGAAAGCGGCAGCCCGACGATATCGACGATCTTGCGGCGCGGATTGAGCGAGGAGAACGGGTCCTGGAACACCGGCTGGATCAGCCGCGCCCGCTCCCGCCGGTTCATCCCGGCCAACCGACGCCCATCCACCAGGATATCGCCCGAACTCGGCGCATGCAGCCCCAGGATCAGCCGCGCCAGCGTCGATTTGCCGCAACCGGACTCACCCACCACCCCAAAGCAGCCGCCGCTCGGCACCGCGAACGACACTCCGTCCACCGCCCGCACGAAGCGCGGTTGGGAGAACACCCCGGCCCCCTGCCGGAAGATGCGCGCCACATCGCGCACCTCGATCGCCGGAACCGTACTCATGCCGCGCGCCGCAACGGCCAGTCCGGCGGCAGCACGCATTCATAGCCATGCCCGGCTGCACGCTCCCGCCACGGCAGGTCGCCGGCGCATTGCGGCGTCGCCTCGGCGCAGCGGGCGCGAAACGCACAGCCCTGGAAGCCCTCGGTAATCCGCGGCACGGTGCCCGGAATGCTGCCCAGCGGCTCATCCCGCCGCGTCCGCCCCGGCACCGGCACGCATTCCAGCAGCCCGCGCGTATAGGGGTGGGTCGGCGCCGAGAACAGATCGGCGGCGCTGGCATGCTCCACCACCCGGCCGGCATACATCACGCTCACCTTGTGCGCCATGCGCGCCACCACCCCCAGGTCGTGGGTGATCAGCAGCATCGCCAGCCCCAGTTCGCGCTGCAACTCCAGTAGCAGCCGCAGAATCTGCGCCTGCACCGTCACATCCAGCGCCGTGGTCGGTTCGTCGGCGATCAGCAGTTCCGGGTCGCACATCAACGCCATGGCAATCATCACCCGCTGCCGCAGCCCGCCGGAAAGCTGGTGCGGATACTGCCCGAGCCGCATCCCCGGCGCGGTGATCCCCACCTTCTCCAGCAGCACCGCCGCCCGCTCCAGCGCCTCGCCGCGGCTGCCGCCCCGATGCCGCCGCCGCACCTCGGCCATCTGCGAGCCGACGGTATAGGCCGGGTTCAGGCTGGTCATCGGCTCCTGGAAGATCATCGCCATCCGGTCGCCGCGCAATCGGGACACCTGCCGCTCCGACCAGCCGCGCATGTCCTGGCCGTCGAACGCCAGCCGCGTCGCCGTGCGCACCGCGCCACGCGCCAACAGGCTCATCACCGCCAACGCCGACACCGACTTGCCACAGCCGGACTCCCCCACCAGGCAATGCGTCTCGCCCCGCTCCACCACCAGCGACACACCACGCACCGCCCGCGTGCCACCGCCGAAATGCACGCGGAGGTCTTCGACTTCCAGCAGGGCGGTCATTCATGGCCTCCAGAAAAGGCAAGGAAGGGTTCTTTTTTGTAAAAAAGAACCAAAAAACCCATCCGCCTTGCAACAGTGGAGCGCGGGAGACTCGATACACTTCAACGGATGAAGTTTTTTTGCTTCTTTGTTTTCAAACAAAGAAGACTTGCTGACTTCCTCATGCATCCCGCGTCGCGCCCAGCATGTCACGCAGGCCATCGCCCAGGAAGTTGATCCCCAGCACCAGCACGAACAGCGCGATGCCTGGTATCATGATCACCCACGGGGTGAAGTACATGTAGTCCTTGGCCTCGGCGATCATCAGCCCCCAGGACGGCAGTGGCGGCGGCACCCCGAGCCCGAGGAACGACAGCGCCGCCTCCAGCAGGATCGCCAGCGCCATCTCCAACGTCGCCACCACGATCAGGTGGTGGATGATGTTGGGCAGCACCTCGCGCACCAGGATATAGCTGCGCGAGCAGCCGGCGGCCCAGGCGGCGGCGATGTAATCCAGCGTCCGCACCTGCATCGTCGTGGTCCGCGCCACCACCGCGAAGCGCTCCCACAGCAGCAGCCCCAGCGTCAGCACCACCACGGTCAGCGAGCTGCCGACCAGCCCGACCACCGCCAGCGCCACCAGGATCAGCGGGATAGACAGCCGCGTGGTGATGATGAACATCACCACATCGTCCACCCGCCCGCCGAAGAACCCGCCCAGCACCCCCAGCGTGATGCCGATCGTCCCCGACGCGATCACCGTCGCCACCCCGATCAGCATCGAGATGCGCGCGCCGTAGATCAGCCGCGAGAAATAGTCCCGCCCCAGCTGGTCGGTGCCGAGCCAGTGCGCCGGGCTGCCGCCCACCATCCAGGACGGCGGCACCATGCGCAGCGTGAGGTCCTGCGCGAACGGGTCATGTGGCACCAGCAGCGGCGCGAAGATGGCGCAGAACGCCGCCACCGACACGATCACCGCGCCAAGCAAGGTGGAAATATTGCGCAGCGACATCCGCATCAGGAGGCCCGCAGCCGCGGGTCGAGCACCGCGTTCATCAGGTCGGCCAGCAGGGTCAGCAGGATGAAGATCACCGCCAGGAACAGCACCACCGCCTGCACCACCGGGAAGTCGTTCTTGCTGATCGACTCCCAGCCCAGGTAGCCGACGCCGGGCAGCGCGAACACCGATTCGATCACCACTGAACCCGACAGCATGAAGCCAAGCTGCACCGCCGAGATCGACACCACCGGCATCGCCGCGTTGCGCAGCGCATGCTTCAGCACCACCGCCATCCGGCTCAGCCCCTTGGCCCGCGCGGTGCGGATATAATCCGACGCCAGCGCGTCCACCATGCCGCTGCGGGTGAGCCGCATCAGGCTCGGCACCGCCGAGAACCCCAGCACGAAACTCGGTAGGATATAGCCATGCCAGTCATCGGCGCCGGACACCGGCAGCCAGCCCAGCTTCAGCCCGAAGGTGATGATCAGCACCAGGCCCAGCCAGAAGCTGGGCATCGCCTGCCCCACCACCGCCACCAGCATGATCGCCCGGTCCAGCGCGCCGCCCTCGCGCATCGCCGCCAAAATCCCCAGCGGCAGCGCGATGGTCAGCGCCACCACCAGCCCGCCCAGCCCCAGCCGCAGCGTGATCGGCAGCCGCTGGCGGATCAGCGTCGCCGCCTGCTCATGATACAGGAACGATCGCCCGAGATCACCTTGCGCCGCCGAAATAACCCAGTTGGCGAACTGCACCGGCAGCGGCCGGTCCAGCCCATACTCCTTGCGGATGATCTCCACATCCTGCTGCGTCGCCTGCGGCCCGGCGATCGAGATCGCCAGGTCGCCGGACAGCCGGGTGAGCGCGAAGCTGATGGTCAGCACCGTCAGCATCACAAGCAGCGCCAGCAGCAGACGCCGGGCAAAAAACTTCAACATCGCCATGCACACTATGGTGCTGCCGCGGCCCCGACAAGCACCATTGACCCCCTGGCTGGCCGGCAGTGTGATGGCCCGGTTATCGGAGCAACGCCATGAAGATCATCGCCATCGAAACCCACCACATCGCGGTGCCGTTCAGCATGGGCGCCGAGAAATCCGCCTTCGCCGGCTTCGCCTGGAGCAGCATGAACACGCTGTTCATCCGTATCGTCACCGACCAGGGCATCGACGGCTGGGGCGAGGGCTTCGGTCATGGCTGCTGCCCCGCCACCCGAACCGCCATCGACACCCAACTGGCGCCGCTGCTGCTCGGCCAGGACGCGCGCGACATCGCCGGCCTGCACCACCGCACCGCCAAGGCGCTGCATCTGTTCGGCCGCAACGGCCCGCATCTCTACGCCCGCTCGGCGATGGACACCGCGCTGTGGGATATCGCCGCGAAAGCCGCCCAACTGCCGCTCTGGCGCCTGCTCGGCGCCACCCCACCCAAGCCGACCCGCGCCTATGCCAGCCTGCTGCGCTATGGCGACCCGGCAACCCTGGCCGCCGCCGTCAGCCGCGCCCGCGCGCTCGGCTACGACGACCTCAAGCTGCACGAGATCACCGTGGAAGCGGTCCGCGCCGCCCGCGACGCTGCCGGCCCGACGGCGCGCATCATGGTCGATACCAACTGCCCGTGGACCCCCGACCAGGCGGTCGCGATGGCGCGGGCGTTGCGCAACTGCAACCTCACCTGGTTGGAGGAACCGATCTGGCCGCCCGAGGATTTTACCGGTCTGGCGCGGATTCGCCGCGAATCCGGCATAAAAATCGCCGCCGGCGAAAACGCCACCGGACTGTGCGATTTCAAGCATGCATTCGAATGCGCTGCCCTCGATATCGCCCAGCCCAGTGTCGCCAAGATCGGCGGCATCACTGAAACATTGAAAATCGCCGGACTCGCCGAAGCAATGGGTGTGCGGCTCATCCCGCATTGCGCCTATTTCGGCCCCGGTTTTCTCGCCAGCCTGCACCTGCATGCGAGGCTGTCACCGCATGAACCTTTCGAGCGGCTGTTCGTTGACCTGGAGGCCAGCCCGTACCACGACATGGTTCTTGCGCGAAACGGCATGGTCACCGTGCCCGACACCCCCGGCCTCGGCGCCGACCCCGACATGGCAATCATGCGCCGCTACGCCGTGAGCCCGCCGACCATCAGCAAAGTATAGAATCTCGCCATGAAAATCACCGCCCTGCGCACCCAGGTCGTCCATATGCCGCTGGCCAAACCAATCCGGGCGGCAATCTTCGAAATCCGCTCGATCGACTGCGTGCTGACCTATCTGGACACCGACCAGGGCCTGACCGGCGAGGGCCTGGCCCTGGCGATGAACAACCAGCGCGTGCCGGTGCTCCACGAGATGATCCGCTCGCTGGAACCGTTGCTGCTCGGCCTCGACCCCACCATGGCCGGCGCTTTCCACCAGCGCGCCTGGAAGGAATTGAATTTCCTCGGCCATTCCGGCGTCTCGATCATCGGTCTGGCGGCCGTCGACGATGCCCTGCTCGACCTGCGTGGCAAGGCCGCCGGCCTCAACGTCTCCCGCCTGCTCGGCGCGGTTGCTACGAGCGTGCCGATCTACGCCAGCGGCGGGCTGTGGCTCTCTGCCTCGATCGACGAACTGCAACGGGAGGCAGAATCGTTCCGCGCCAAAGGCTTCCGCGCCATGAAGGCCCGCATCGGCAACCGCGACCACGCCGGCGACCTCGCCCGCATCCGCGCCCTGCGCGAAGCCATCGGCCCCGACATCAACCTGATGGTCGACGCCAACCAGCAGATGACGCTACCCCAGGCGCTGCGCATGGGCCGTGCGCTGGAGGAGTTCAACCTCACCTGGTTCGAGGAACCGCTCCCGTACTGGGACCACGCAGGCGAAGCCGCCCTGGCCGCAGCCCTCGACACCCCGCTGGCCAGCGGCGAAACCGTCCATACCAGCCGTGGCATGCATGAAATGCTGAAACTGCACGCCGTCGACGTGCTGATGCCCGACCTGCAACGCATGGGCGGCCCGACCGAGTTCCTCAAAGCCGCCCGCCTCGCCGAAGCCCATGATATCCCTGTCTCCTCGCACCTCTACAGCGAGATGAGCCTGTCGCTGCTGGCCGCCCTGCCGAACGCCATCTACCTGGAGCATATGCCGTGGTTCGCCCCCATCTACCGCGAACAGATCGAACTCGACGCTGATGGCCGCGCCATTGTTCCCGACCGGCCGGGCTGGGGCTTCAGCTTCGATCCGGATGCTGTGCGCCGCTTCGCTGCTTAGTCTGGCCGCCGCCGCACCGGTCCTGCAATCTCCGGTCCCCGGCACCTGCATCACCTCGCCGTTCGGCGCCCGCGGCGACGTCGGCCGCCACGCCACCGGCTTCCACACCGGCATCGACCTGCGCGCCCCGGCCGGCACCTGGATACGCGCCGCCGCCAGCGGGCAGGTCGCCGCCATCCGCCGCCGCGGCGCGCTCGGGTTGGAAGTGGATATCCGCCTGCCGGACGGCGCCATCACCCGCTACGCCCATCTCGGCAGCGTCGCCCCGGCCCTGGCCAGCGGCGGCAGCCATGTGACCACCGGCGCGCGCATCGGCCGCGCCGGCCGCACCGGCGTCACCTATGGCGCACATGTGCATTTCGAGCTGCGGCTGGGCGGCAAGCCGGTGGACCCGGCGCCTTATCTGCGACTCGGTAAGTGCAAGTAAGAATGTTCTTTTTTGAAAAAAAGAACCAAAAAACTTTTCATCCGCCTTGCAACCGTGGAGTGGCGGAGACTCCGTACACTCCAATGGATGAAAAGTTTTTTTGCTTCTTTTTGTTCACAAAAAGAAGTCCTTATTCCTTCGGCACCAGCCTCGACCCGAACGCCCGCCCGGCGAGGATATGCACATGCAGATGCGGCACCTCCTGCCCCGAATCCGGCCCCATATTGGCCAGGATGCGATAACCTGGCGCCTCCAGTTGCAACTGCTTGGCCACCGCCCCCACCGCACGGAAGAAGCCGGCGATTTCCTCGGCGCTGGCCTGGGCGGTGAAGTCGGCCATCGAGACGTAGGGCGACCGCGGGATCACCAGCACATGCACCGGCGCCTGCGGCGCGATATCGTGAAACGCCAGCGCCCATTCATCCTCGAACACTTTGCGGCACGGAATCTCGCCGCGCAGGATGCGGGCGAAGATGTTCTGATCGTCGTACGGGCCGAGGCCGCTGACCGGCATGTTACGCTTCTCCTAGGGAATCTTGCTGGTGCCGACGCCCAGCGCATCGGGCAGGCGGCGGGCGCGCGAGGCTTTCTCGGCAATGCCGGAGACGCCCTCGCGCCGCTGCAACTCCGCCCAGACCTCCTCCGGCTGCACCCCGGCGTTCACCCACAGCACCAGCAGGTGATACAGCACGTCGGCACTTTCGGCGACCAGCGCATCGTGGTTGCCGGCCACTGCCTCGATCAGGCATTCGACCGCTTCCTCGCCGAATTTCTGCGCTACCTTGGCGGTGCCGCGCGACAGCAACCGTGCCGAGTGGCTCACCTCCACCGGTGCGTCGCGGCGACTCAGCACCACGCCCCACAGCCGGTCCAGCACCGCGGCGGAAGCGCCGATCGCCCGTGGCGGCGGCGGCCGCGCCGGCACATCGGCGGGCGGCGGCGGGCTGACCGGCTCGACCGCCCTGATCGCCCGCCTGGCGGCCTTGTTCGGGGCGGCCGATTTCTTCGCCACGGCTTTCTTGCCGGCGGCCTTCTTCGGTCCCGGTTTCTTCGGCGCCATGCCTTTGGGCGCCGTCTTCTTCAATGACTTGGCCATGCAAACTCCCTCAGGCGGCGCGTGGGGTAGCCGGTATGGCGCGCGGCAGGCGCACCGGCAACCCGGCCTCGCCCAGCGCCGCCTTCACCTGCGCGATGGTGAAGGTGCCGAAATGGAACACGCTGGCGGCCAGCAGCCCGGTCGCCCCGGCCCTGGCCCCCTCGACAAAATGCTGCAAGGTGCCGACGCCGCCGGACGCCACCACCGGCACCCGCACCGCGCCGCACACCTGGCGCAGCAGATCGGTATCGAAGCCGCGCCCGGTGCCGTCGCGGTCCATGCTGGTCAGCAGGATTTCGCCGGCCCCCAGCGCCGTCACCTGCCGGCACCACTCCACCGTGTCGATGCCGGTGTCGCGCCGGCCGCCATGGGTGAACACCGACCATTTGCCCGGCGCCACCTGCTTGGCGTCCACCGCCACCACCACGCACTGGCTGCCGAATTTCTGCGCCGCCTCGCGCACCAGGTCCGGCCGCGCCACCGCCGCCGAGTTGATGCTGGCCTTGTCGGCGCCAGCCAGCAGCAGCCGGCGGATATCCTCCACCGCGCGAATGCCGCCGCCCACCGTCAGCGGCAGGAACACCCGCGCCGCGGTGCGGCTGACCACATCGAGGATGGTGTCGCGGTTCTCATGGCTGGCGGTGATGTCGAGGAAGGTGAGTTCATCGGCCCCGGCGGCGTCGTACACCGCCGCCTGCTCCACCGGGTCGCCGGCATCGCGCAGGGCGACGAAGTTCACCCCCTTCACCACGCGCCCGTCTTTCACATCCAGGCACGGTATCACCCGCAACTTCAGCATGAGGCCCCCCATCCGGAGGCGCTGTGTGCGCGGCCGGGCACCCGGCATGCAAGCATAATTACGCCGCCAGCAGCGCCAGCGCCTCCGGCAGGCCCACCCTGCCGTCATACAGCGCCCGCCCGACGATCACCCCTTCGATCGAATCCCGCTCGCCCACCGCCCGCTTCAGCGCCGCCAGATCGGCCAGCGTGCCAACGCCGCCCGAGGCGATCACCGGCGTCGAGATGCTGTCCGCCAGCGCCAGCGTCTCGTCGAGATTGAGCCCGCCCAGCATGCCGTCACGGCCGATATCGGTGTAGATGATGGCGGCAACCCCGGCATCCTCGAACCGCCGCGCCAAGTCGCCGGCCGCCAGCGTCGAGGTCTCGGCCCAGCCCTCGGTCGCCACCATGCCGCCCCGCGCGTCGATCCCCACCGCGATGCGGCCGGGATGCGCCCGGCAGGCTTCCAGCACCAGCGCCGGATTCTTCGCCGCCGCGCTGCCCAGGATCACCCGGCTGACCCCGGCCTCCAGCCAGCGCGCAATCCCCGCCATGTCGCGGATGCCGCCGCCAAGCTGCACCGGCACAACGGCTGCCGCCAGGATCGCCTCCACCGCCGCACCGTTCACCGACTGGCCGGCAAACGCGCCGTTGAGGTCCACCACATGCAGCCAGCCGCAGCCGGCCTGCTGCCAGGCCCGCGCCTGCGCGCCGGGATCACCGGAATACACCGTGGCGTCATCCATCGCGCCGCGCCGCAGCCGCACGCAGGCGCCATCCTTGAGGTCGATGGCCGGATACAGCGTGAGGCCCATCAGGTCCCTCGCTCAGCCGCCAACCGCCCGCCGTTCTGCAGCACCTTGTAGAAGAAGATGCCGTGAATGGTCTCGCCATGCACCCGCGCATAGACCGGATGCTCGCCCCAGGCGGTGTAGCCCATCGAGGTATACAGCCGGATCGCCGCCTGCTGCGTCGCCCGCACGTCCAGGTTCAGGGCGTGATAGCCCATCGCCCGCGCCGCCTGCTCCACCCGCTGGGTCAGCAGCCGTGCCAGCCCGTGGCCGCGCGCATACGGCGCGATGAAGCTGTGCATCAGGTTGGCCGCGAACGCCTGCGCCTCGTTGTTGCGCGGCGGCCGCACCAGTTGCGCCGAGCCGACCGGCACGCCGTCCAGCCAGGCGACGAACAACTCGCGCTCCGGCACCAGCAGCAGCCCCTTGAAATACCGCTCCAGCGCCTGCCGGCCCGGCGGCGCCACCCAGCCGAAGCCGCCGCCATCGATAATCGCCGCGTCGGTCGCCTCGCACAGCGCCGCCAGGTCGTCATCGCTGAACTCGACCAGTCGCTCCACTCGCAACTCATGCTGGGCGGCATCATGGGTGCGCGCATCAGGATCGGCAGACAGGGCGGGGTGGGGCAGATCGACCATGCTCAAGGTGTCCAACGCAGGAAATTGCCGAGAATCCGCAAGCCGACATCCTGGCTCTTCTCGACATGAAACTGGGTGCCGGCGCGGTTGCCGCGCGCCACCATGGCGACCACCGGGGCGCCGTAGTCGGTGGTGGCCAGCACGTCGCCGGCCTCGGCCCCGTGCAGCGCGTAGCCGTGCACGAAATAGGCGTGATCGCCGGGCTGCAACCCCTCCAGCAGCGGATGCGCGCCGGGGGTGAACAGCAATTCGTTCCAGCCCATCTGCGGTAGCCGCAGCGTGTCCGGCACGTCCAGCGCCGCGATATCGCCGCGCAGCCAGCCGAACCCCTCGGTCACCTGATGCTCCAGCCCGCGCTCGGCCATCAGTTGCATGCCGACGCAGATGCCGAGGAACGGTTTTCCGGATTGCGCACTCTTTAGCACCGCGTCCCGCAGCCCCGGAATCGCCGCCAGCCCGGCCGCGCAATCGGCGAACGCGCCCTGGCCGGGCAGCACCACCCGATCCGCCGCCGCCACTTCTGCCGGGTCGGCGGTCACCGTCACCTCGGCGGCAATCCCGGACTGCCGCGCCGCCAGTTGCAGGGCGCGCGAGGCGGAAGCCAGATTGCCGCTGCCGTAATCGACCACTGCGACCTTCATAGCGCCCCCTTGGTCGACGGAATCGCGCCGCCCGTCCGCGGATCGGCCTCCACCGCCATGCGCAGCGCCCGCGCCACAGCCTTGAAGCAGGCCTCGGCGACATGATGCGCGTTATGGCCGGCCTTTTGCGTGACATGCAGCGTGACCAGCGCGTTCATCGCCAGCGCGCGGAAGAATTCCTCGAACAATTCGGTGTCCATCTCGCCGATCTTCGGCTGCTCGAACGCCACCGACCACGCCAGGAACGGCCGGCCGGAGATATCCAGCGCCGCCTCGACCAGCGCCTCGTCCATCGGCAGCAGCGCCTGCCCGAACCGCCGGATGCCGCGCTTGTCGCCCAGCGCCCTGGCCAGCGCCTGGCCCAGCACGATGCCGACATCCTCGGTGGTGTGATGGAAATCGATATGCAAGTCGCCCTTGGCCCGCACCGTCAGGTCGACCAGCGCATGCCGCGCCAGCGCCGTCAGCATATGGTCGAGAAAGCCGATCCCGGTGGCGACATCCGCCCGGCCGGACCCGTCGAGGTCCAGCGTCAGGCTGATATCGGTTTCGGACGTGGTGCGGGTGATGCTGGCGGTACGGTTCATGACGGGCCAGACCTAGCCGAATCCTCCCAACGCCGCAAACGACGCTTACATCACATATGGGGCTGGCGCCGCCCGCTGTCATCACCCGCCGCCGCAGCCCCGCGACCGCGGCATACGCCTTGCCAGGAGCGCCCTGCCGCGCCATCTAGCCGGCCATGAACACATCCCTTCACGACCCGGTGGGCTGGCATGGCACCACCATTCTCTGCGTCCGCACCGCCTCGGGCGTGGCGATGGCCGGTGACGGCCAGGTCACGCTCGGCCAGACGGTGATCAAGGGCAACGCCCGCAAAGTCCGCCGCATCGGCGCCGGCGGTAGCGTGCTGGCCGGTTTCGCCGGCGCCACCGCCGACGCCTTCACCCTGCTGGAACGCCTGGAAGCCAAGCTGGAGCGCTTCCCCAGCCAGTTGGAGCGCGCCTGCGTCGAACTCGCCAAGGACTGGCGCACCGACCGCTACCTGCGCCGCCTGGAAGCCATGCTGGCCGTCGCCGACCACGACCGCAGCTTCACGCTGACCGGCAACGGCGACGTGCTGGAACCCGAAGACGGCCTGGTCGCCATCGGCTCCGGCGGCAACTTCGCGCTCGCCGCCGCCCGCGCGCTGCTGACCGTGGATGGGCTCTCGGCCGAGGAGATCGCCCGGCGGGCGATGAAGATCGCGGCCGATATCTGCGTTTATACCAACTACAACGTTATCGTTGAAACGATTTAAGGAAGGCCGGGGCTCTGCCCCGCACCCCGCCAAGGGCCAAGCCCTTGGAGCTTATCCATGAGGTCCAGGGGCTCGGCCCCCAATACTTCAAGCATGGGCGGGGTCTGGGGCAGCGCCCCAGCCTTGCTTACTAGGAACCACACAATGGAAGTCCCCACCTACTCCCCGCGCGAGATCGTCAGCGAGCTCGACCGTTTCATCGTCGGCCAGACCGATGCCAAGCGGGCTGTTGCCATCGCGTTGCGCAACCGTTGGCGCCGTCAGCAGCTGCCGGACGGCATCCGCCAGGAGGTGATGCCGAAGAACATCCTGATGATCGGCCCCACCGGCTGCGGCAAGACCGAGATCGCCCGCCGCCTCGCCCGCCTCGCCCAGGCGCCGTTCATCAAGGTCGAGGCCACCAAGTTCACCGAGGTCGGCTATGTCGGCCGCGACGTCGAGAGCATCGTCCGCGACCTGGTGGAGATCGGCATCAACATGCTGCGCGACACCAGCCGCAAGGAGGTGCAGGCCCGCGCCGAGCTGGCCGCCGAGGAGCGCCTGATCACCGCCCTGGTCGGCGAGCACGCCGCCGCCGACACCCGCAGCAAGTTTCGCCACATGCTGCGCAGCGGCGAGCTGGAAGACCGCGAGATCGAGATCAGCCTCACCGAGGCACCGGGAACCCCGATCGGCCAGATGGACATCCCCGGTCTGCCGCCCGGCCAGATGATCAACCTCAACGACATGATGAAGGGCATGTTCGGCAAGCAGGCCCAGGCCCGCAAGATGACCGTCGCGGCTGCCCGCGCCGCCCTGCAGCGCGAGGAAGCCGACAAGCTGCTGGACGCCGAGCAGCTGACCAAGGACGCCATCCACCACGTCGAGGAAAACGGCATCGTCTTCCTCGACGAGATCGACAAGATCTGCGCCCGCACCGAAAACGGCGTGCGCGGCGGCGATGTGTCGCGCGAGGGCGTGCAGCGCGACCTGCTGCCGCTGATCGAGGGCACCACGGTT
>JBEPTZ010000020.1:0-46646 GCA_041691815.1 Rhodospirillales bacterium
CGCCGGCGGCATCGCGCGCGCTGAGGGTGAGTTCGCGGCCGCCGGGGCCGAGCGGCTTGGCCGGCAGGATGACGAACTGGCCGGATGCGTCCGCGGTGGTGCTGCCGATTACCTGGCCGTTCGATTTCAGCGTGACCTCGGCGCCGGCGGCGGCGCGGCCGGCAACCACGGTGTCGCCCTGGGGGCTGACGCGGACGATGTCGAAGCTGGGTTTTTCCGCCGCCGGTGCGGGGGGCGGCGGCTGGGCGGCCGCGGTGGCGGCCGGCGCAGCAGCGGACGCCGGAGGCGGTGCAGCGGCGGTGGCCGGCGCGGCGGGCGAGGGTGGTGGTGCCAGGACCGGCGCCGGGGCAGCGGTGGCGGCCGGCGCCGCTGTGGCATCGGCCTGTCGGGCCGGCGCCGGCTGGGTAAGCGGGGGCGCCGGCGATACTGCCGGTGGCGCAGCAGCGGCCAGGTTGGGCGCGGGCGTCGCGGCCGGCGGGGCGTTGCTGGCTTGCAGTGCCAGCCAACCGACCACGCCGAGCACGCATAGCCCGGCTCCTGCCAGCAGCAGCGCGCGCAGCAGCCCTGATCGTGTCGGCGCCGAATCGGGAGCAGTCATGCACAGAAGCTACGGCGGCCGGGGCATCGCTGCAACTGGCTGGTACCATTAAATATGTCGTATTCTTGACGCGCGGCGGCGACGATCGGATGTTGACGCCGGCCGGCGTCCGCGGTTGCTGTCGCCGGATCGCCCGTTCACCCGCCCGCAGGAGCATACAGCGATGGCGTCACGACCTCAGCGGCCGCGCGGTTCCGTGCCGGTGCGGCCCACCCCGGCGCTGTGGCTGCCGATGCGGGTCTGGGACGCGCCGACCCGGCTGTTTCACTGGCTGCTCGTGGTGCTGGTGGTGTTCAGCTATGCCAGCATCAAGCTCAACTGGCTCGACCTGCATATCCTGAGCGGCGAGACCATCCTGACGCTGCTGCTGTTTCGCCTGGTCTGGGGCGTGGTGGGCAGCCAGACTGCCCGGTTCGGGTTCTTCCTGCGCAACCCGCTGGCCGGGCTGCGGCATCTGGCGGCGCTGACCCGACGCGGGCCGGACACCGAACTGGGGCACAACGCGGCCGGCGGCTGGATGGTGGTGGTGCTGCTGCTGGCGCTGCTGGTGCAGGTCGGCAGCGGGCTGTTTGCCTACGACACCGACGCCTTCGTCGGCGGCCCGCTGACCCATCTGGTGCCCGAGGCGACCGGGACCAGGGCGCTGGCACTGCATCATCTCAGCTTCACGGTGCTGGCAACCGTGGTCGCGCTGCATGTGCTGGCGGTGCTGTTCTACGCGGTGGTCAAGCGGCACGACCTGGTGCGGCCGATGATCACCGGCAAGAAGCGGCTGCCGGCCACCACCCGGGCGCCGCGGATGGCCAGTTCGCTGCTGGCGGCGGCGATTCTGGTGGTCGTGGCGGGGCTGGTGTGGGTGTTGGTGACGAAGGTTTAGCCGCGCTCAGAGTTGCGGCCCGCGCCGCGCGCCGGCTTCCGCCACCGCGTCGACCATCGCCGTCGCCGCCACCCGTGGTAGCCGGGCCAGCAGGCCGCGGCGGCGGGGGCGGAAGTCGCGTCGGCGGGTCTTGTCGCCGCCGATCTCGCGCAGCACCGATTCCACGTCGCCCAGCCCGTCGATCAGCCCGACCTCCAGCGCCCGGGCGCCGAGCATGAAGCTGCCGTCGAACAGCGCCGCCTCGTCGCCCTTCAGCCGGCCGGCGCGGCGGCTGCGCACCCAGGCCTTGAAGCGGTCATGGATGTCGCCCATCAGGCCGCGCACGAAATCGACGTCCTCCGGCCGCTCCGGGCTGAACGGGTCCATCCGCGCCTTGTTGCTGCCCGAGGTGTAGAGCCGCCGCCGCACCCCCAGCCGGGCGATCGCCTCGTCGAACCCGAAGCCGCCGCCGACCACGCCGATCGAGCCGGTGATGCTCATCGGGTTGGCCAGAATCCGGTCGGCGGCACAGGCCAGCCAGTAGCCGCCGGAGGCACCGACCTCGCCGATCACCGCCGTCACCGTGGCGCCGTTTTCCCCGGCGCGCATTCGAATGCGGGCGCCGATCAGGTCGGACTGCACCGGGCTGCCGCCGGGGCTGTCGATATCCAGCACCACATGGCCGCCCTTGCCGGCGAGGCGAAACGCCGCGTCGATCAGCGGCGCATAGGCGGTGATGTTGAGCTGGCCGCGACGAGCCAGCATGCCGTGCAGGATCAGCACCGGCACCCTTTTGCGGCGCCAGAACAGCAATTTCATCGGCTTTCCTTCGGCAAACGGTCGCGCACCAGCGCCAGGTAGTAGGCGCGCATGCCCGGCAACGCGCGGTCGTCGAAGTCATATGTGGGGTTGTGCAGCCCGGCGCAATCGACGCCGTTGCCGACGAAGGCGAAATTGCCCGGCACCAGCGCCAGCAGCCGGGCGAAATCCTCGCTGGCCATGATCGGCGCTGCATTCGAATGCACGCTGTCCATCACCTGGCCGGCGACGCGCAGGGCGGCGGCGGTGGGCTCGGCGGCGTTGATGGTGGGGATGAATTCGCGGCTGTAGGCCAGCGTCGCGGTGGCGCCGTGGGCGGCGGCGGTGGCGGCGGCGATCTCGCCCATCGCCGCCTCGATCGCCGCACTCACCTGCGGGCGAAAGCTGCGGCAGTCGCCCAGGATGCGCACCGTGGTCGGGATCACGTTGCGGGTGCCGTCGGTGAGGAACTCGGTGACCGAGACCACGGCGCGGTCCACCGGGTCCAGCCGGCGGGCGACGATCTGCTGCAAGGCCAGCACGATGGCGCTGGCGGCCAGAATCGGGTCGATGCACAGCTGCGGCCGCGCCGCATGGCCGCCACGGCCGCTAACGGTGATGGTGAAATTGTCCTCCGCCGCCATCACCGGCCCGGCGGCGGTGGCGAACTGGCCGACCGGCAGGCCGGGCATGTTGTGCAGGCCGTAGGCTTCGTCGAGCGGGAAACGCCGCAGCAGGCCGTCATCGAGCATTGCCAGCATGCCGCGGCCATGCTCCTCGGCGGGCTGGAAGATGAACTGCACGGTGCCGTCGAAATCCGGCTCTGCGGCCAGCGCGCAGGCGGCGCCGAGCAGGGCGGCGGTGTGGCCGTCATGGCCGCAGGCGTGCATCCGGCCGGGCGTGGTGCTGCGATGCGGGTGGTCGCCCTGCTCGTGGATCAGCAGCGCATCCATGTCGGCCCGCAGGCCGATGGCGCGGTTGCCGCCGCCGCTTCGCAACGTCGCCACCACGCCGGTGCCGCCGATGCCGGTGGCCACCTCCAGCCCGGCTTCGCGCAGGATGTTGGCGACGAAGGCGGCGGTGGCGTGTTCCTCGAAGCCGGTTTCCGGATGCGCGTGCAGGTGGCGGCGCCACGCGGCCATGCGGTTCAAATCACCTCCTCCGGGCGTAGCTTGCAAAGCGCCGCGGACTCGGCGGTTTCCATCTGGATGGTGCTGTGGTGGATGGCGAAGTGGGCCTCCAGTTCGTGGCAGGCCTGTTGCAGCAGCGCCTGGTCGTCCGCCCCGGGTTCGCGCACCAGATGTGCTGTCAGCGCCGTCTGGGTGGTGGACAGCGCCCAGATATGCAGGTCGTGGACATCCACCACGCCGGGCAGGGCGCGCAAATGGGCGGCCACCGCGTCCGGCGCGATGCCGGCCGGCACCGCGTCCATCGCCAGGTTGGCGGCGTCGCGCATGGTGCCCCAGGTGCCGATGATGATGATCGCCACGATCAGCAGCGAGGCCAGCGGGTCCAGCCACAGCCAGCCGGTGAGCCAGATGCCGGCGGCCGCCAGCACCGCGCCGAGCGAGACCAGCGCGTCGGCGGCCATGTGCTGGAAGGTGGCGCGGATGTTGAGGTCGTCGTGGCCGCGGAGGAACAGCAGCGCGGTGCCGCCGTTGACGACGATGGCGACCGCGGCGACCAGCATCACGGTGATCTCGCCGACCGGCGCCGGATGCGCCAGCCGGTCGAAGGTTTCCACCGCGATCATGCCGGCGCCGACCAGCAGCACCATGGCGTTGACCAGCGCCGCGCCGATCGAGAACCGTCCCCAGCCATAGGTGCGGCGCGCGCTGGGCCGCCGCCGCGCCAGGATCGCCGCACCCCAGGCCAGCAACAGCGCCAGCACGTCGCCGAAATTATGTGCCGCGTCGGCCAGCAGCGCCACCGAGCCTGCCGCCAGCCCATAGCCGACCTCGGCGGCGATCAGCGCGATGTTGAGCGCAGCACCGACCGCGAAGGCGGTGCCGAAGCTGGCCGGTGCATGCGAATGCGCGTGGCCGTGATGATGCCCGTGGTGGTCATGGTCATGATGGTCATGGTCGTGATGGTGATCGCTCGCCATATGTCCCTGCCCGGTCACCGCCAGGGTGGCATCCCGGCGGCGCCCGGCGCAAGGCACTCCGCGCGTGGCCTCAGATCGGTGGCGTGTCGTTCCAGCGCGGCCGGTCCATCGGGTCGAAGGTGGCGTTGGCGGTCAGATGGTTTTCCACCGCCTTGACGCCGGGGATGTTCTCGGCCGCCACCACCAGCGCCTGGCGCACCTCCGGCGAGGCGATGCGGCCCCACAGGTAGACGACGCCGTCATCGACCACCACTTCGGCCGGCCGGGCGCCGTCGGCCCAGACCTGGGATTGCAACTCGGCCATCAGCCGGTCGCGGATCACCGCGTCGCCGCCATTGGCCACCGGCGCCTCGCTGCGCGCCACGGCTTCCACAAGGTTGGCGCGCGCCACGATGCCCACCAGCCTGGTGTCGGCGTCCACCACCAGCACCTGCCGCAGCTTGCGTTCGTCGAGCAACCGCGCCACCTCGGCCAGGTCGGCGGTTTCCGGCACCGCCACCACGTCGCGGGTCATCAGGTCGGCGGCGCGGCGGCTGTGGGTGCGGACATATTCCGCCGCCCTGGTGGCGGCCGAGGCGAACAGGTCGGACAGACCGGAATGGGTCCGCCCGCTGCCGATCTCGGCCCGGCGCATCAGGTCGCTCTCGCTGATGATCCCCACCACGCGGTCGTTGTGCAGGATCGGCACGCAGCGGACGCGGTGCCTGACCATCAGGCTGGCGATCGTCTGCACGTCGGCGTCCGGCCCGGCGGTCACGATGTCGCGGCTCATGATCTCGGCGGCTTGCATGGCGTTGCTCCGTTGGTTGCTCGTTGCTTATGGCATCGATATGGGGTTGCCGGTGATCGCCTGCCACGCCCTGCGTTCGCCGAAGCCCGGCAATGCGCCGGCCGCCACGCGAGGGAGCGCAAAACCCTGTATGCAGCCCCATATGCACGGCGATGGGCGCATCCGAGACGCCCAGCTGCTGCGAAGCATGGCCGTTGAGAAGCGTAAAGGAAACGATCCGATGTTCGACACCAAAACCCGTGATATCGCGCGGATGCTGATGCGCAGCCATGGCCTGAAGGCGCTGGCGGTGGCGCAGGAACATGCCGCCCAGGCGCGTGCCCAGGGCGACACCGCGGCCACCGAGCACTGGACCAAGGTCAGCCTGCGGGTGCAGGAACTGCGCAGCGCCGAGGCTCAGCCGGCCAGCAATGCCACCAGCGCCACCGCCCCCAGCGCGATGCGGTAATAGGCGAAGCCGCCGAAGCCGTGGCGGCCGACATAGCCGACCAGCCAGCGCACCACCAGCAGCGCCGCCAGGAATGCCGCGACAAAGCCGACCGCAATCAATGCTCCGCCTTCCGGCGTCAGGGCGTGGCGGTTCTTGTACAGGTCGTAGACGGTGGCCCCCAGCATGGTCGGGATCGCCAGGAAGAACGAGAACTCGGTGGCGGTCCGCCGCTCCACCCCCAGCAGCAGCGCGCCCATGATGCTGGCGCCGGAGCGTGACACGCCGGGCACCATCGCCAGGCACTGGCAGAAGCCGATCCCCAGCGCCACCCGCCACGGCATGCCGGCAACCGTGGTCACCCGCACCGGCGCCCGGCCGTGCCGGATGGCGCGCTCGATCGCCAGGATGGCGAGGCCGCCGACGATCAGGCTGACCGCCACCACGTAGGGCGAGAACAGTACCGATTTGATGAAGCCGTGCGCCAGCGCGCCGATCACCGCCGCCGGCAGGAAGGCCAGCAGCACCGCCAGCGCGAAGCGGCGTGCCGCCGGGTCGCCGGGCAGGCCGAGCAGCACCCCCAGCAGGCGGCGCCAGTACAGCACGCATACCGCCAGGATGGCGCCGAGCTGGATCGCCACCTCGAACACGAAGCCGGGCGGCCCTTCGAAGCCGATCAGCCGCGCCAGCAGGATCAGGTGGCCGGTGGAGGAGACCGGGATGAACTCGGTCAGCCCCTCCAGCAGCCCCAGCAGCCCGGCTTCGCCGTACAGCGTGGCGCTCAACCGCCCAGCCTCATGCCACCACCTGCCGCGGCAGCCAGATCGCGGTATGGACGATCTGCGCCAGCGGCCGGCAGCCGGCCACCACCAGCGCGTCGAGTTCCACGAAGCTGTGGCCTTTGTGCTGGTAGTTGCGCGCCACAAGCGCCCGCACGCTGAGCGTCTCGCCGACCAGCCCGGCGGCCAGATGGCGCACCCGGCTGCCGACGTGAATCCACGGGCCGAGCACCACGCTGTGGGTCAGCGCCCAGTTGCAGGTGCGCAGGATCATGCCGGGATGCAGCAGCCCCTGCGCAGTGTAGAGCGGGTCGGTCTCGCCGAGATCGGCCAGATAGGCCCGCGCCACCTCGCCGGTGACATGCAGCGGGGTCATGCCCAGCCAGCTGCCCTCGGCCAGGCTCGTGGCGCTGGCCGGCGGCCTGCTGGCGGGCGGCAAGGCGGCGCGATAGGCCGCCACCTCCGGCAGCGGTCCGGCCGTCAGCGGCAACTCGGCGGTGCCCGAGGCGCAGGCGGCGCCACCGCTTTGCACCGCCAATGTCATCCGTTCGCCGCCGGCCTCGGCCGACACCACCGCCTGGGCGCCGTCATAGACCGGGCTGGCGAAGCGGCATTCGGCGGTGCCGCGCTCCAGCCAGGCCCGCCCCCAGCGCGCCACCGGCTGATGCGCCATGTAGCCGTAGACATCCACCCCTGGCACCAGCCCGCCGGTGAAGCCGAAGCGGCGGGCGACGCCGTCGTCATGGATCTTGTTTTCCGACGCACGCGCGGAGTTGAAGGCGCGCACCTCGTAGGGGGCCGGCAACAGGTCGGACATCGGGGTTCGCTCCAGTTTGCGGCACCCTACCCCGGCCGGCCCGCTCTGTGCCAGACTCCGGCCGATGAAGACGGGGAGAGCGAGCATGGCCGAAAATCTGGCCCACTGGCTGCGGGCGCGGTTCGGCGAGGACGTGCCGGTGCCGCCGGAAGCCGACCTGCCGGCGGTGGCGGCGATGGCCCGCCACCGCACCCTGCGCCGCTACCTGGACCGCCCGGTGGACCTGGCATTGCTGCGCGCGCTGGCCGGGGTGGCGCTCTCGGCGCCGACCAAAAGCGATCTGCAGCAGGCCGATATCGTCATCGTGCAGGCCGCCAGCCAGCGCGCCGTGCTGGCCGACCTGCTGCCGGATAATCCCTGGGCCCGCCGCGCGCCGGCCTTCCTGGTGTTCTGCGGCAACAACGCCCGTCAGCGCCGGGTGCACCAACTGCGCGGCCACACGTTCGTCAACGACCACCTGGACGCGTTTTTCAACGCCGCGGTGGATGCCGGCATCGTGCTGGCCAGCTTCATCGCGGCCGCCGAGGCCGCCGGGCTCGGCACCTGCCCGATCAGTGCCATCCGCAACCACCCCGATGAGGTCGCCGGTGTGCTGGCGCTGCCGGCGCATGTGTTCCCGGTGGCCGGGCTGTGCGTCGGCTGGCCCTCCGACCAGGGGGCGCTGACGCCGCGCCTGCCACTGCGCGCCACCGTGCATATCGATCGCCACGACGACGCGACGCTGGACGCCGACATCGCCGAGTACGACGCCCGCCGCAACCTCACCCGCGGCTATGCCGCCCGCCGCCGCGACGATCTGTTCGGCGCCGAGGCGCCCTATGGCTGGTCGGAGGACAAGGCGCGGCAATATGGACAGCCGGAGCGGGTTGGCTGGGGGGCGTTCGTCAAGAAGCAGGGGTTTCAGTTGGAGTAGTGGTGTTCGACGGATTGAAGATTGGCGAGGCGCACGCGGCGACGCCATGAAAGCCCGCTTGCAGGGCTGCGGTCGTGGGTTCGAATCCCGTCGCTCCTGGCAGAATAACCTCGCCGGGTGCTACTTCGCGGTCATCGCGTCGAATCGCGCGGTGAGTTTTTCGTCGTTTTCGCGCCAGAAGGCGGCGTCCAGCAGCACTTCCGACGCCAGAGCGGCGGCGGTGCCGGGGGAGCGCGCGGCCTGGTCGGCCGGCAGCTTGTCGCTGGCGCCCTTGGCCAGCCCGGCCCAGGCGCCTTGCTCGGGCAGCATCGCCTGGCGCGCCGGGTCGGCGGCAAATGCCAACAGTTTCAACGCGTCGGCCTGGTTCGGGCTGTTCCTGGTGATGGCCAGGTATTCGATCTGCACCAGCCCGCCGGCGGGTTGCATCGCCAGCTGGGCGCCCTGCTGGTTGGCGGTGATCACCAGCGGCGCCGGCATGCTGGCCATCAGCGCCTCGCCGTTGCGCAGGATGTGCAACGCCTCCTCGGGGGTGCGCCACCAAACCAAGTAGGGGCGCAATTGCAGCAGCTTGCGCAAGGCGCGGTCGACGCCGGCCGGGGTGCGCAGCACGCGATAGATGTCGGCCGGCAGCACCCCGTCGGCCAGCAGCGCGAATTCCAGGTTGCCGCGTGCGCCGGCCTGCAGCGCCCGCTTGCCGGGGACTTTCACCACGTCCCAGAAATCCGCCCAATTCAGGCTGCCCTGCACCTTGCCGCGATCCCAGGCCAGCACGGTGGCATGCATCAGCACGCCGAGGCCGCAATCGGTGGCGCCCTGTGGCAGCATCTTGTCGCGCAGCGCAGCCAGCGGCGGTTCGGTCCACGGCAGTTTTTCCAGCAGGCCGGCGGTGCACCCGGCCTGCAAGGTTGCGGCGTCGGTCTCCACCACATCCCAGTCTGCCGCATCCCGGTCTGCCGCGGGGCGCAGCGCGTCCGGCCCGGCGGACCAGGTGGTGACCGAAAGTTGCGGAAAATTGGCCTTGAACGGGTCCAGATAGACCGCCCGCAACGCCGCGGCGCTGCCGAGGCCGGCGCCCGATTGCAGCGCCACCGTCAAATCGCGGGCCTGCGCGCCGGTGCCAGGCGCGAGGCACAGCAGCCCGGCGAGCAGGGCAAAGGTGAGGCGGTGCGGGCGAACCATGAGATCGGCCGAATTGTTGCGATCGAGCGTATGGCCGCGTCGGCGGTTCCGGCAAGCCGGCGCGTCGCTCACTGCAGGCTGGTCCGGTGCGGCAGCAGCGCATTGGCGTGATACGGCTGCCAGGCGACCGCGGCGCTGGCGCCGGCATGCAGCCCGGCCAGCGGCGCACCGGCCGGGCGGCGCACGGTGAGCAGCGCGGCCGGGGCACCGGGGGCGCCGACGATCAGCCGCAGCCGCACATGGTCGCCCTGCGGCAGCACGTCCTGCACCGTGGCGGGCAGCGCGCCGTCGCCCATCTCCTCGGCGGAGACGGTGGCCAGCGCGATGCGCTCCGGCCGCACCGCCACCACGCAACGCTGGCCGGGTACCGCGCCGATCGGGCGAGCCTGCACGGCGATGCCGCAATCGAGATGGATATCGGCCAGATCGTCGTCCTCGGCGACGAACAGGCCGGGCAGGAAATTCACTTCCCCCAGCAGCCCGGCGACCAGCATGTTGGCGGGTTCGTCATATAACGCCTGCGGCGGGCCGATCTGCTGCAGCCGGCCGTCGGCCAGCACGCCGACGCGCTCGGCCAGCAGCAGCGCCTCGGCCGGGTCGCTGGTGGCGTGCAGCACGGTGAGGCCGAGGGTGGCATGCAGGCGGCGCAGGTCGAATTGCAGCGCAATGCGGGCCTGGCGGTCCAGCGCCGCCAGCGGGTCGTCGAGTAGCAGCAGCTTCGGCGCTGCCGCCAGGGCGCGGGCGAGTGCCGCACGCACCGCCTGCTCGGGCGCCAGCTGGTGTGGCCGCAGCGCCGCCTGGCCGATGAGGCCGAGGCGGTCGAGCAGTTCGGCGACCGGCGGCTGCCGCTGCGCGCGCGACGTGCCGCGCAGGCGCAGCGGCAGGGCGATGTTTTCCGCTACCGTCAGATGCGGCAGCAGCGCGGTTCCGGTCTCCACCAGCGCGATGCCGCGGCGGTGTGGCGGCGTGCGGGAGATCGGCCGGCCGTCGAGCAGCAATTCGCGCCCTGCCGCGGGGGTGAACCCGGCCAGCACCGCCAGCAGCGCCGACTGTTCCGCCGCCGCCGGGCCGAGCAGGGTGACGAACTCGCCGCGGGCGACCTCCAGCCGCAGCTCCAGGCCGCCGACGCTCAGCAGCGGCAGCGCCACTGATGGCATGCGGCGATCACGATTCGGCGAGATCGGGGCATTTGCGGGGGGGAGTGGGGCTGACATGGCGTCCTGGGACGGAGGCTGCGGTTGAGACGGCACGACGACGAACCCATGTGAAGCAGTGCGACAGTGTTCGCAACAGAGGAGTTTCCCCCACATGCCGTCCGACATCGAAACCACCGACAAAGACATCCGCACCCAACTCGATGAATTGCGTGCGCAGATCGCCAGCATTCTGAATGATCGGGTCGCACCCCGGCTCGCGGACGCCCGTGACGAGGCGGAGGCTGCACTGCGCCGCGCGCGCGATATGGCCGGCTGCCAGGCCGCCGCGATGAGCCGCGAAATCCGGGAGCATCCGGTCTCCTCGGTGCTGATCGCCGCCGCCATAGGCACGCTTATTGGCCGGTTGAGCCGCTAGTCGGTGCGCACCCTCCGTCTCGCCGGCGTCGCCGCGCAGGCGGAGCGGCTGCGGCTGCGGCGCCTGGCCCGCCGGATTGCAATCCGTGCGGCGCTGGGCGGCGTGGCAGTGGTGTTCGTGGTGCTGGCGCTGGCCGGCGCGCATGTCGCCATCGTTGTCCAACTGGCCGAGTGCATGCCGGTCACGCAGGCCTTGCTCTGGGTGGTCGGCGGCGACGTGCTGATCGCACTGGTGTTCGCCTGGCTGGCGCTACGGCTGTCACGTGCCGGCCGTGCCGAGCGCGAAGCGCGGATCATGCGCGATCAGGCGCTGTTGCCGATTTACGATCTCGTATCGGTCGGGCGCGCGGCCATGCGCGTGGAGAAGCTGTGGTTGCGGGCGGTGCTGTTGGTGCTGCAATCGGTCGGCCGTCGCAGGGCGAAATAGCCCTGGGCATTTGCCGAAATTCCAGAGTGCGGTAAGCAGCCCCGGCATTGCCAGGGAGTTCTGCCGCATGACCACCGCAACTGACAGCATCGTCGCCACCCGCCAGGGCCGCATCGGCCACATCCTGCTGAACCGGCCGAAGGCGCTGAACGCGCTCGACCTGCCGATGATCCGCGCGATGCAGGCGGCGCTGGATGGCTGGCGCGACGATCCGGCGGTGCAGGCGGTGGTGGTGGAAGGGGCCGGCGGCCGTGCGTTCTGCGCCGGCGGCGATATCCGCACCATCCGCGCCCTGGCGTTGGCCGGCGACACCGCCGCGGTGGAGGCGTTCTTCGCCGAGGAATACGCGCTGAACGCCAGCATTGCCGAATACCCCAAGCCCTATATCGCGCTGATCGACGGCGTCTGCATGGGCGGCGGCATCGGTCTCTCGGTGCACGGCCAGTTGCGGGTGACCAGCGAGGCGGCGATGTTCGCCATGCCGGAAACCGCGATCGCGCTGTTCCCCGATGTCGGCGGCACCTACGTGCTGCCGCGCATGCCTGGCGCACTCGGCATCTATCTCGGCCTGACCGGCGCGCGGCTGAACGGCGCCGACGCGGTGCATGCCGGCCTGGCCACCCATTTCGTGCCGAAAGCCGCAATGCCGGCGCTGCTGGCGGCGCTGATCGCCGATGGCGCGGCGGCGGTGGGCAGCTTCGCGCAGACGCCCGCCCCGTTCACCATGGCGCCCCAGCGCGCCGCGATCGATCGCTGCTTCGGCCAGGACAGCGTCGCCGGCATCGTCGCGGCACTGCACGCCGAGGGCAGCCCCTGGGCCAGCGAAACCCTGGCAACCTTCGGCCATGTCTCGCCGTCCGCGGTGATGTGGTCGTTCGCCGCAATCCGGCGCGGCGCCGGGTTGCGGCTGCGCGAGGCACTGGCCGCCGAGTTGCGGCTGACCCGCACGGTGACCCAGCACCCGGACTTCGCCGAAGGGGTGCGGGCGATGCTGGTCGACAAGGATCGGCAGCCGCATTGGACTCCGGCCGCGCTGGAGGAGGTGGACCCGAAGCGCATCGCGGAGATGTTGAAGTAGGTGAAGCAGTTCTTTTTTTGCAAAAAAAGAACCAAAAAAACCTATCCGCCTTGCAGCAGCGAAGTGGCGAAGATTCCGAACACTCCAATGGATGAAAAGTTTTTTTGCTTCTTTTTGTTCACAAAAAGAAGGCCTTACTTCAACCCCCGCCCCCGTCCGATCGCCCCCGCGCCGAACCGGCTGCGCAGCGTGTCGATCGCCTGTTGTGCCGCCACCCGGCGGGGTGCGCCGGGGTCGGCCAGGTCGGGTTGATCGGCCGAGGCGCCGGGCATCAGTGGCGCGGCGCCGATGCCGATCAGCCGGAACGCGGTGCCGTCCACTTCGCGCGCCAGCATCTCCCGCGTGGCGGCGAACAGCGTGTCCGGCAGGGCGGTGGGGGTGTGCAGCCGCTGGGTGCGGGTGCGGGTGGCGAAGCTGGCGGTCTTCAGCTTCAGCACCACGCCGCCGGCGGCGAATTCGGCGGCCTTCAGGCGGGTCGCCAGTTTTTCCGACAGGCGCCACAGGTGGTGCTCCAGGTCGGTGCGGTTCGAGATGTCGGTGTTGAAGGTGGTTTCGGCGCTGATCGACTTGGTCTCGCGGTCGGGGTTGACGAGACGGGTGTCTTCGCCGCGGGCGCGGTGGACCAGGGCGGGGCCGTCATCGCCGAGGCGCTGGCGGGCGGTGCGGTCGTCCAGTGCCTGCAGATGGGCGAGTTTGGTGATGCCCATCTGCTCCAGCTTACGCGCCTGAGCGGGGCCGATGCCTGGCAGCAGGCGGACCGGCTCGCCGGCCAGCAGGCTCGCCGCTTCGTCGCCGATGACGCAGAAGCCGCGCGGCTTGTCCCGTCCGGCGGCGATCTTGGCCATCAGCCGGTTGGCGGCCAGGCCGATCGAGACGGTGACGCCGACCTGGCGCTCGACGGCCAGCGCGAAGCGGGCCAGCACCGCGGCCGGCGGGGCGGCGTGCAGCGACTGGGTGCCAGAGAGGTCGAGCGCCGCCTCGTCGATGGAGAGCGGCTGCACCAGGGGCGTCAGTTCGTTCATCAAGGCGCGGATGCGGCGGGCGGCCTCAGCGTATTTGGCGAAATTCGGCGCGATCACCACCGCGTCCGGGCAGGCGGCGAGTGCCTTGAACATCGGCATCGCGCTGCGCACGCCGCGCATGCGGGCGATGTAGCATGCGGTGGAGACCACGCCGCGAACGCCGCCGCCGACGATCACCGGGCGCGACGCCAGTTCCGGCCGGTCGCGCTTTTCGACGCTGGCGTAGAACGCGTCGCAATCGACATGGGCGATCTGCAATGTATAGAGCGCCGGATGGCGGATGATGCGTCGGCCGCCGCAGGCCGGGCAGACCTGCCGCTCTCCGGGGTCGGTGGCGCAGTCGCGGCAGAGTGCCGGCATGATCGCTATTTGGTGACGTCGGCGTCCGGCCGGTCGGAGCCGAGCGAGGCTTCGATGTGCCAGCGCCCGGCTTCGTCCTGGTATTCGATATAGCTGGCATCGCCGGGGACGTGCTGCTCGGTGGCGATGCGGTGGGCGGCCTTCAGCGCGGCGACGCGGGTCGGGAACGGTTCCGAGTAAGCGCCGTCCATGCGATAGGCCCAGCCGCCGTCATGCGGGACGACCTGATAGTGGATTTTGACCATGTTAGTATCCTTGGGCGGATGTCCTTGGGTTGCGATGACGCCCGCCGACTCTAGCAGAAGCGGCGCGTCACGGCGCACCGGAATCGGGCCGCTTGCGCCGTCGCGGCCGCGCCCAGACCACGCCGGGAAAGCCCTTCAGCGGTGCGAGGCGGCCGCCGGTATAAGCCCAGTCCGGCGCCTCCTCGATGCCGACATGGTAGCGCGGTTCGCGGCCGGTGCGGCTGGTGAACAGCGCCCGCGGCAGGTTGACCATCCGCGGCGAATGGGCGCGCTCGTAGAGGATCGGCGTGCCGCAGCGGGCGCAGAAGCTGCGCGCGGTGCCGTCGGCGACGAAGCGGGTGAGGCCGGCCTCGCCCTGGGTGATCCGCACCCGACTGCGCCAACAGCCGACATAGGTGGCATAGGCGGCGCCGTGGGCCTGGCGGGTGGCGGCGGAGTGGTCGTGCCAGGCCCAGAACGCTGGGAAGTCGATCTCGACCGCGATGGCGCCGCAGACGCAGCTTCCGGTGACTGGCGGCGGCTTGTTCATCAGCCGGTGGTGACGTGCACGGCGGGCCGCCGGCCGCCATTCCATTTGCCGCCGATCGCCCGCTCGATCTGGGCGGCGAGTTGCAGCAGCAGTCCGTCATTGGCCAGCCTGGCCTGCGCCTGGATGCCGAGCGGCAGACCGTTCTGCTGCTCGCCCAATGGCAGCGAGATGGCGGGGATGCCGGCGAGATTGGCCAGCGGGGTATAGGCGAAGATGCGCCAGAGGTTGGCGAACCAGTCCAGCATCGAGGGGTTGTCGCTGGTGGTGAGGAACTCGGTGGTGCCGATCCGCGGCGTCGGCAGCGCGGTGATCGGGGTGAGGATGATGTCCCAGTCCTCGAAGAAGGCGCCGAACGCCCGCGAGGTGGTGTTGAACGTCGCCTGCATGCGGAAGCGGTCGGCGTAGGACAGGTTGCGCCCGGCTTCCCACACCTTGATGCAGATCGGTTCGATCAGGTCGGGCGGCGGGCAGTCCAGCCCGCGCTGTTCCAGCAGGTTGCCGATGGTCTGGGCGAAGTTGGAGTAATAGCAGGTGGTCTGGGCGGCGAAGGCGGCGCGGAAATCGACCTTTGGCAGCGCCCAGTCGACCTGGTGGCCGAGGCTTTCGAGGAAGCGGCCGACCCGCTCCAGTTCGGCCACCAGTTCCGGTGTGGCGCGGTAGTCGCCCCATTCATGGGACAGGGCGATGCGCAGGCGCGATGGGTCGCGGCGGATCAGTTCGGTGTACGGCTCGGGCGTGGTCCAGAACGGCATGAACTCGCCCGGTGCGCCGCCGCGGCACTGGTCGACGAACAGCGCGGTGTCGCGCGCCGTGCGGCTGTGGCAGCCCTGGATGGAGACCAGCCCGGTGAGGTCCGACGCCGCCGGCGCGATCGAGAACACCCCGCGCGACACTTTCAGGCCGATATTGCCGTTGACCCCGGCCGGGATTCGGATCGAGCCGCCGCCATCGGTGGCGTGCGAGATCGGCAGCGCGCCGGCGGCAACCATCGCGGCGGTGCCGGCCGAGGAGCCGCAGGTGGTGTAGTCGGTGTTCCACGGATTGCGGGTGACGTAGACCGCCGGGTTCTCCGCCGAACTGCATAGCCCGAATTCCGGCGTGGTGCTGCGGCCGATGATGTTGAGCCCGGCGTTACGGATGCGCCCGGTCAGATAGCTGTCCGCCGTTGCCCGGTTGCCGGCCATCAGCCGCGAGCCCATCTCCTGCAGCCGGCCCTTCAAGGTCGGGCCGAGATCCTTCATCAGATACGGCACCCCGGCGAAGGCACCGGCCGGGTTCATGCCGTCGTGCAGCGGGTCGGCCACCACGTCGTCGAACACCTCGACCACCGCGCTGAGCGCCGGGTCGGTCTTGCGGATCGCCGCCTGCGCCTGGGTGGCCAGTTCGCCAGGCGTGAGGTCGCCGGCGCGCACTCGCTCGGCCAGTGCGGTGGCGTCATGGGCGGCCCATTCGTCCCAACTCATCGCCAAGCTCATCGCGCCGCCCCCCGTTTGCAGCCAGCCTAGGCGCGCGCGCCGAGGCTGGCCAGATCGACCAACGTGAGTTGACATCCTACCACACTAATATGGTAGCATGCTGCAGAAGCAGTTAACGCCACTCCCGGGGGGAGAGTTTTGCCGCATAGCAAGCCGGTTTCGCGTGCGACGGAGAGGGAGGCGGCAACCACGCCGGCGCCCGACACGCTGCCGCTGCGCCGGCAGACCATCGCTACCCAGATCCACGCGATCCTGCGGCGCGAGATCATCACCAACCACCTGACCCCGCATACCCGGCTCTCCGAGCAGGAGATCGCCCAGCGTTTCGCCGTCTCCCGCACCCCGGTGCGCGAGGCGTTGATCAAGCTGACCGAGGAGAAACTGGTCGAGATCTACCCGCAATACGGTTCGTTCGTGGCGCCGATCCTGCTCGGCGACGTGCTGGACAGCCAGTTCGTCCGCGAGGCGCTGGAATGTGCCGCGGTGGAGCAGGCGGCGGCGCGCATCGATGCGGCGCAGGCGGCCGGGCTGAACGCCGTGCTGGAACGGCAACGCGACTTCGCTGATGCCGACGATTACGACGGATTTTTTGCCACCGACGAGCAGATGCACGCGCTGATCATGGAAATTGCCGGGCATCCGAATGCCTGGCGGCTGGTCGAGCAGGCGAAAACCCAGATGGACCGCGTGCGCTACCTGTCGATGCACCTGGTGCGCAAGCGGGCGACGGTGATCGCCGAGCACGCCGCGATCGTCGCGCCGCTGGCGCGCGGCAAGGCCGCCGAGGCGGTGGCGGCGATGCGCGTGCATCTGCGCGGGCTGTTCCGCTCGGTCGCGGTGTTGACCGAATCCAATGCCGGCTACTTCGCCGAGGCCGCCGGCGCGGCGCGGCCAGCGCGCGGGCGCGGATGAACGACGGGGGAACGAGGGCAGCATGAAGATCACCGAAATCAAGACCTACCTGATGCAGGCCGGCGCGCCATCCGACAGCGCCTGGGCGTCCGACGGCAGCGGCCACCAGACCGGCTCGCGCAACTGGCTGTTCGTCAAGGTGCTGACCGACGAGGGCATCCACGGCGTCGGCGAATGTTCCGGCTGGCCGCGGGTGATCGAGACCGCGGTGCGCGATCTGGCCGGCGTGCTGGTCGGCGAGGACCCGGCGCATATCGAGAAACTCTGGCAGAAGATGATGGTCGCGCAGATGGCGCATGGCGTCACCGGCGTGGTCGGCGGTGGCGCCATGGCCGGCATCGACATGGCGTTGTGGGACATCAAGGGCAAGGCGCTCGGCACCCCGGTGTGGAACCTGCTCGGCGGCCAACTGCGCGACCGCATCCGCATCTACGCCCACGCCTCGACGCCGGAAGTGGCGCTCGACCTCCTGCGGCGCGGCATCGGCGCGGTGAAAACAGGCGGGGTGCGCGACCCGCTGCGCAAGGTGGCGGAAATCCGCGAGGCGGTGGGCGACGAGGTCGACATCATGGTCGATCTGCACGGCCCACCGTGGATGACGCCCAAGGACGCCATCGTGCTCGGGCGGGCGCTGGAGCCGTACCACCTGCTGTTCCTGGAAGACCCGGTGGCGCCGGAGAACATCGACAACCTGGCTCGCGTCGCCGACCAGGTGGCGATCCCGATCGCTGCCGGCGAACGCCTCGCCACGATCTGGGGCTGGCGGCAGATGGTGGAGCGCGAGATCGTCGACGTGATCCAGCCCGACACCGGCCGCGCCGGCGGGCTGACCCAGATGAAGAAGCTGGCCGGCATGGCCGAGGCGCATCACATCATGGTGGCACCGCATTCCGGCACGCTCGGCCCGATCGCCGAATTTGCCGCGCTGCACCTGATGGCGGCGATCCCCAACGCGCTGATGCTGGAGCGCATCGAAGGCGACTGGGCCGGCCGTAACGAGGTGATTTCCGCCCCGCCGGTGCTGGAAAACGGCCATCTGCTGGTGCCCACCGCCCCCGGCCTCGGCGTGGAGATCAACGAGGAGGCGGTGGCCCGCTACCCCAGCCAGCGCAACGTCTCGATCGCCGCCGGCGGCTACGAGCCGGGCACCGAGGGGGAATACGTCTACGTGCAGACCCGGCTGCATCGCGCCGCCGCCTTCGGGCGGAAGCGCTGATCCGGCCAACCGTCAAAGCCCTGGCCTCAGGCCCGGGAAACCAACAGAGGGAGCCAAGCCATGACCGACTTCATTTCCACCCGCCGAGGGGTACTCGGCGGGGCCGCCGGCATCGCCGCACTCGGCATCACCGGCGCACGGGCGCAGGTGCCGCCGCTGCCGACCTCGCCGGTGTCGCTCAACATCGTCGATGTCGCCGGGAATCTGGCGCTCACCCAGAAGGCGATCGAGACCTACTGGCACGCCCACCCCAAGCTGATCTCGCGGATCAGCTTCGCCAAGGCGCCGGCGCCGGAACTGCCCGGCAAGCTGAAGGCGCAGCAGGCCGCCGGGCGGGTGGATATCGACGCCGTGCTGACCGGTATCGACGTGCTGTCGGCCGGCGTCGACCAGCATCTGTTGCAGACCATGCTGCCCAACTTCGCCTCCAAGCTGCCGAATCTGGACGACATCTATCTGCCCGGCGCCAAGCAGATGCAGAGCCTGGCGGCCAACCAGGGCGTCTGCATCGTGTTCTGCCCGGCCGGCCCGCTGCTGGAATACATGCCCGACCGGGTGAAGACGCCACCGAAGACCGCCGACGAACTGATGGCCTGGGCCAAGGCCAACCCCAACCGCTTCCTCTATGCCCGCCCGGCCAATTCCGGCCCCGGCCGCATCTTCATGATGGGCCTCCCCTATATCCTCGGCGACAAGGACCCCAAGGATCCGAAGAACGGCTGGGACAAGACCTGGGCCTTCCTCAAGGAATTCGGCAAATACGTCGAATACTACCCGTCCGGCACCGGCCCGACCATGAAGGAACTCGGTGATGGCTCGCGCGACATGATCCCGACCCAGATGGGCTGGGACATCAATCCCCGCGCGCTGGGCGTCGTGCCGAAGGAAGCCAAGGTGGCGGCGCTGGACGGCTTCCACTGGGTGCTCGACGGCCACTACATGTGCATCCCCAAGGGCGTCGCCCCGGCCAAGGTGGCGGTGCTGATCGACATGCTGGCCTATCTGCTGTCCAAGCCGGCCCAGGCCACCACCTATGACGACGGCTATTTCTATCCCGGCCCGGCGGTGAAGGATGTGCCGCTATCGATGGCCCCGGCCTCCAGCCAGAAGGTCATCGAGGAATACGGCCGGCCGGAATACGCCAAGCTGATCACCGACCACCCGCAGGAACTGCCGCTGCTGCCCGACAAGCTGGTCTATGCGTTCAGCCGCTGGGACGAGCAGATCGGCGCGGCGAAGTCGAAATAGGCGGAACGCAGCATCATGGTTTCAGCGTCGCGCGACTTCCGCCGCCTTCGGCTCGACCGGGTGTGCCGGGATTTCGGCCATCTCAACGCGTTGAAGGAGGTAACGCTCGATGTCGCGCGGGGCGAGTTCATCGCCCTGCTCGGCCCCTCGGGCTGCGGCAAGTCGACGGCGCTGAACTGCCTGGCCGGATTGCTGCCGCTGACCGACGGCAGCATCTGGCTGGACGAGGCGCGGATCGACCCGTTGAAGCCGGAGGCGCGTGGTTTTGGCATGGTGTTCCAGAACTACGCGCTGTTCCCGCATATGAGTGTCGCCCGTAATGTCGGCTTCGGCCTACGCATGCAGGGCGTCCGCGGTGCCGAGGCCGAACGCCGGGTGACCCAGGCGCTGGCGATGGTGCATCTGGCCGACCAGGCGCCGAAGCTGCCGGGCCAGCTCTCCGGCGGCCAGCAGCAGCGGGTGGCGATCGCCCGGGCGATCGTCATCGAACCGCCGCTGGTGCTGATGGACGAGCCGCTGTCCAACCTCGACGCCAAGCTGCGACTGGAAATGCGCGCCGAAATCCGCCGCATCCACGATCTGGTCGGCTCCACCACCATCTACGTCACCCACGACCAGGACGAGGCGCTGTCGCTGGCCGACCGGATCGTGGTGATGCGCGACGGCCAGGTGCGCCAGGTCGGCGCGCCGGAAGACCTCTACGCCCGCCCGGCGCATGCCGATGTCGCCGCCTTCATGGGCTTCCGCAACCAGTTGCCCGGCCAGTTGCTGCCGGGGGGTACGGTGCGGGTCAAATTCGGCACTGCCGAGATCGACGGCACCGCCGCCGGCGGGCTCGATACCACGGCGAAAACCGCGATCATCGCCATCCGCCCGGACGACCTGACCCCGTGCTCCGACGGCCCGCTGGCCGCCACCGTGCAGGCTGCCGAATATCGCGGCCGCGACTTCTACGGCATCGCCGCAATGGCGGATGGCACCGAGCTGTATTTCCGCGCCGACGGCCGGGTGGCGCCGGGCGAGAAACTGCTTCTCGGCGCCGACCCGGCGCGGGTGCTGGTCTATCCCGGCGGTGCCGCGTGAACGCCGGCACCTCGCTGCGGCTGGCGCTGGCCCGGCGCGGCATCGACGGCGTGGCGTTGCTGGTGCTGCCGGCGGCGCTGTTCGTGCTGGCGCTGTTCGTCTACCCGTTCCTCTACGGCCTGGCGCTGTCGCTGGAGCCGAAGACCGGCGGCTGGCTGGCCAACTACGCCAAGTTCTTCTCCGATCCGTTCCTCTACCAGACCATCAGCAAAACTCTGTGGCTGGCGGTGCCGTCGACGGTGCTGAACGTGCTGCTGTCGATCCCGGTGGCGATGCGGGTGCGGCTGATGCGCCGCCAGCGGGTGCTGACCACGGTGCTGGTGCTGCCGATCACGCTGGGCACCGTGCTGATCGCCGAAGGGCTGCTGCTGTATCTCGGCCCGCAGGGCTGGCTGAACCGCACGCTGCTGACCTTCGGGCTGGTCGATCACCCGATACGTCTGGTGCATAACTACTGGGGCGTGTTCCTGTCGCTGTTCATCTCCGGTTTCCCGTTCACCTTCCTGCTGACGCTGTCCTATGTCAGCGGCATCGACCCGTCGCTGGAACGCGCCGCCTCCACGCTCGGCGCCAATGCCCGCGCCCGCTTCCGCCACATCATCCTGCCGCTGCTGGCGCAGGGGCTGGCGATCAATTTCTGCCTGTCGTTCGTGCAGACCTTCTCGGTGTTCCCCTCCGCCGTGCTGCTAGGCGACCCGGCCGGCTCGACGCGGGTGATCTCGATTGCCGCCTACACCGCGGCGTTCGAGCAGTACGACTACTCGATGGCCTCGGCGATCGCGATGATCATGGGCTTCTCGCAACTGCTGGTGGTCGCCGCGGTGCTGGGCGGGCGGGTGCTGCTGTATCGCGGCCCGGCCGGGGGCGGAAAGGGATGAGCGCGATGCAACGCGGCGAGACCGCCTCCGCCCGGCTATGGGCAATCTCGATCTGGGTGCTGGTCGGCTTCTTCGTGCTGAACCTGTTCGCGATGATCGCCGCCGTGGTGGTCAACTCGCTGGGCACCCGCTGGTTCAACACCTGGCTGCCGCAGGGCTTCACCACCAAGTGGTATTTCTCGGCCTGGAACGAATTCCAGCTCAGTGCGGTGCTGATCACCACCTTCGAGGTGGTCGGCGCGGTGGTGATCATCTCCGGACTGCTGGGCGTGCCGGCGGCCTATGCGCTGGCGCGGCGCGATTTTTTCGGCAAGCGACTGGTGATCCTGCTGTTCCTGCTGCCGCTGCTGGTGCCGCCGATCACCTTCGGCATCCCGCTGGCCACCGTGCTCTACCAGGTGGGCTTCGCCGGCTCGATCTCCGGCGTGATCCTAGCCAACCTGGTGCCGACGGTGCCATTCGTGATCCTGGTGATGATCCCGTTCATCGAGCAGATCGACCCGCGGCTGGAGGCGGCGGCGCGGGTGTTCGGCGCCGGCACCTTCCGGCTGTTCCTGCACGTGCTGGCGCCGCTCCTCGCGCCCGGCATCCTGGCAGCCCTGCTGCTGGTGCTGGTGCGCACCATCGCGATGTTCGAACTGACCTTCTTCACCGACGGCCCGACCAGTCAGACCCTGGTGGTCGCGCTGTACTACGCGGTCTATGCCGCAGGCGTGCGGGCCGGCCAGTCGATCGACGCCATGGCGGTGGTCTACATGGCCACCACGCTGATCTGGCTGCTGATCGCGCTGCGCTTCGTCAACCCGACCCAGATGGTCGGGCGCACCCAGCGCTAGGCCCGCGGCAGCCTGTCTGCTGCCTGCGTTGACGATTCTGCCGCGCGACAATAGCGTTCCCGGCGACGCGGCTTCGATCAGAAGCCCGTTCGCCGCACGTCTGCCGTGAGGCACGCACCGGGAGACGCCGCCGATGCCGTCCGACCGTCTGGCCATCCGCATCGGCGCGCTGGCGTTGCGCAACCCGGTGATCTGCGGCTCCAACGAGGCGGTGGCGACGGCGTCCGGCATCCGCGCCGCGCTGGCCGCTGGCGCCGCCGGGGTGATCGCCAAATCGGTCAACGAGCAGCCGGCAGCCGCCGCCCAACTCGACCGCGCCGACTACGTCAAGCTGGACGCCGAAGGCCGCCCGGTGCCGTGGGACGCCGTCGGCGTGTCGCTGTTCAACCGCTCCGGCCTCGCCCAGCACGACCCGGCGACCTGGTTCGCCGAGATCGCCGACCTGGACCGGCAGGCGGCGGCGTCCGGCCAGTTCGTCGCTGCGAGCATCGTGCTGGGCGCCCACGCGGCGGCGGCGAGGCTGGCGGCAGAGGCCTGCGCCGCCGGGGTGCGGGTGTTCGAGCTGAATGTCGGCGCGCCGCATGCCAGCGAGGCGCGGCCCGGCACCATCGTGAACGAGAGCGAACCCGAGGGGCTGGCGGCACTGGTGGCCCAGGTGCGCGCCGCCACGCCCGGGATGCAGCTTTGGGTGAAGCTCACCGGCCTCTCCAGCAACCTGCCGGCGCTGAGTGCGGCGGCGATGACCGCCGGCGCCGATGCGGTGGTGATGATGGGCCGATTCATGGCGCTGGTGCCGGATATCGACAGCTTCGCGCCGGTGCTCGGCACCTCGGCGGCTTATGGCGGCCCGTGGGCGCTGCCGATTGTCTGCCGCTTCCTGGCGATGAGCCGCCGCGCCGTCGGGCCGGCCCGGCCGCTGCTCGGCACCAACGGGGTGCGCAGCGGTGCCGACGTGCTGCGCATGGCGCTGGCCGGGGCCTCGGCGATCGAAGCCAGTTCGGTGGTCATGCAGGAGGGGTTTTCCGCGCTCACCCGCCTGGTCACCGAATTGGATGCGCTGCTGGCCGCGCGTGATCTGCGGTTCGCCGACCTGGTCGGGCGCACCGCCGACGCGCTGGAGGGCTACGGCCAGCAGCCGGCGCGGCCGGGGCATTGGCGGCAGTTCGTGCCGCCGGATGCGCGGGAATAGCGGCGGCTAATTCTCCATCCAACCGCGCACCGCGTCGCGAACGAAGGCGAACTCGGCGGGCAGGAAGGTCGGGTTGGGGTTGCCGGCGCGGTGGCCCCAGATGCTCGGGATCGGGCGCAACTCGCCGTGCTTCAGGTGCGGCAACTCAGCGGCATTGTCGGCAACGCGGAAATACAGGTCAGTGTCGCTCGGCATCAGCAGCACCCTGGCCTGGATTGCGCCCAATGCCGCCTCCAGGTCGTTGTCGTACAGCGGGTTGGCGCTGATATCGCCGTGCAGCCAGGTGATGATCTGCGCGTACAGATTGGCGGCGCGGCGGCCGTCATACGGCGCCTCCCAGTCGGTGCGCAGATAGGTTTCCAGGTCCGGCGCCCCGAGCACCGAGCGGTAGAGGCCGGCGCGGTAGAAATCCTGGCTGAGCGCCCAGCCGGCATAGATATGGCCGAAGGCACGCAGGCTGGCGCGCGGTTCGGCATTGAAGCGGCCGCCGCCGAGATGCTCGGGAGCTGCCTCCAGCGTGCGCAGCAGCCCCGACAGAAACACCCGGTTATGCACCGCGGTGCGGGCGCTGCCGCACAGCACGAAGGCGCGCTGCACCATCTCCGGGCACAGCGCCGCCCAGTGATAGGCCTGCTGCGCGCCCATCGAGAAGCCGTAGACGGCGGCCAGCCGGGTGATGCCCCACAGTTCTTCCAACATCCGGCGCTGCGACTGGATCAGGTCCCAGCCGGAGACCACCGCCGGATAGTCCGGCGTGTCGGCGGCACCCGACGACAGGCCGTTGGAGAACATGTTGGGGATGACGATGAACCAGCGCGTGGGATCGAGGATGCCGTCCGGCCCGATCAGGAACTCCATCCCCGAATGCTGCGCGGTGTACGAGCACGGGTAGAGGATCACGTTGTCGCGCGCGGCGTTCAGCGTGCCGTGGGTGCGCCAGACGATGCGCGCGTTGCGGATGCTGCCGCCATGCTGCACCGGCAGGTCGCCGAGGCGGTAGCTGCCGCCCTGGGTGGGCCAATCCATCCTGGATGCTCCGGGGCTGCCTCAGCCGTTCGATTTGGCGCGGCTGGCGGCGAGTTGCTGGCGCAGGGCTTCGACTTCGGCGCGCAACGCATCAACTTCCGGCTGGGTCGCCGGGCGGGATTCCGGCTTCGGCTCTTGCGGCAGGAACGGCGTGAACAGGCTCATCGCCCGCTCCACCATGGCGCGGTTCTGCCGGCCGACCTCTTCCAGCCCGGGCGGGAAGAACGGCCCCATGCTGCTCTGCACCGCCTTGCTGACCTGCTCCTGCTGGGCGGCGAAGGCGCCCATCGCCTGCTCCAGGTATTTCGGCACCGCCGCCTGCATCGAGTCGCCGTAAAACCCGATCAACTGGCGCAGGAAGCCGGTGGGCAGCATCGCGCGGCCCTTGCTTTCCTCCTCGACAATGATCTGGGTGAGCACCGAGCGGGTGATATCCTCGGCGGTCTTGGCGTCGTAGACCACGAAATCCCGCCCGTTGCGCACCATCTCGGCCAGCGTGTCGAGCGTGATATAGCTGGAGCTTTCGGTGTTATAAAGCCGCCGATTGGCGTATTTCTTGACGACAACGGGCGGTTTTTCGCCCTGTTGGGGTGCGGTATCGGCCGGGCCTGTCTGCGACATATGATCCCCTCGCGGGTATTGGACGGCCAGAGTAGCATGATGCGGCGCAGCAAAGGAATACAGTCCGGTGGCTGAGCGGCGCATTAATGGCGGGATCGCGGCGGCAGCGCCGTGCGCCGGAGGATGGATGAGGCATGAGAGGCGACCCACCAGGCAAGCAGGAGACCGGCGGGGCAGCGTCGCAGGCCCCCGAATTGCAGGCCCCCGAATTGCAGGCGTTGGCGCGCGACTGGATCACCCTGGTGCAGAGCGAACTCTCGGCGCTGGCCACCGACCGCGAGGCGCAGGAAAGCTGGCAGGCGTTGCTGGGGCTGTGGGCCGGGGCGGCGGCGGCGATGCTGCGCGCGGCGCCACCAGCCGGCCGGCACGATGAGCGGCCGGATACCGCCGGGGCCGCTGAACCGGCGCGGGCCGCGGCCGCTGCTGCTGCACCTGACGCTCGCGATGCTGAAATCCGGCGCCTCGCTGAGCGGGTTGCCGAACTCGAGCGCCGATTGGGCGGCATGGCTGCAGCTGAAGGCCGGCGCCCCAGGCCTGGACGACGCAAGCCTGGCGCAGGCGGTGCTGCGGGAGACCAGCGCGCAGGATAGGGCGCTGATCGCTGGCATCGCCGCCTATCGCCGCCACCCCTGGACGCGCGCCCTGGCCGACCCGCCGACGCTCTGGGCCGAGGGGGAAACGCGCCTGCTGGATTACGGCAGCACTGGTCGGGGCAGCACTGGCCGGCCGGTGCTGTTCGTCCCCAGCCTGGTCAACCGCGCGCATGTGCTGGACCTCGCCGAGGGCCGCTCGATGCTGCGCTTCCTGGCGGCCAATGGGGTGCGGCCGCTGCTGCTCGACTGGGGCTGGCCGGGGGCGGTGGAGCGGCGTTTCAGCCTCACCGACTATGTCGCCGGGCGGCTGGAGCGGGCGCTGGCGGCGGTGGGCGAGCCGGTGGTGCTGGCCGGCTACTGCATGGGCGGGCTGCTTGCGGTGGCGGCGGCGCAGCGGCGGCCGGAGCGCGTGGCCGGGCTGGCGCTGCTGGCGACGCCGTGGGATTTCCATGCCGGCGACGCCGAGGCGGCGCAGCGTCTGGCCACCATGCTGCCGCTGCTGGAGCCGGCGATGGCGTTCTCCGGCACGCTGCCGCTCGATGCGCTGCAACTGCTGTTCGCGATGCTCGACCCCTGGGCGATCGCCGAGAAATATCGCGGCTTCGCCCGGCTGGACCAGGACAGCGAGCGGGCGCGGATGTTCGTGGCGCTGGAGGACTGGCTGAACGACGGCGTGCCGCTGGCCGAGGCGGTGGCGCGCACCTGCCTGGCGGACTGGTACGGCGCCAACACCCCGGCCAGCGGCCAGTGGCGGATCGCCGGCCAGGTGGTCGACCCGACGGCCTTGCGGCTGCCGTGCTTCGTGGCGGTGCCGGGGCGAGACCGCATCGTGCCGCCGGAAAGTGCCACGCCGCTGGCAGCGCTGATCCCCGGTGCCGTGCTGCACCAGCCGCGCGCCGGGCATGTCGGCATGGTGGCCGGCGTCACCGCCGAGCGCGAGCTATGGCGGCCGCTGCTCGGCTGGATCGGCGGGCTGGGCTAGAGCGTGATGACCGTAGGTGGAATCACACGAAGGTCTGAATCACGCGACAAAACAAACGGCTAGAGTGGGGTGCCTTCGCCTACCAGAAGGCATCTCGCTCTGGCGCTGCTATTCGGGGCGGCGGTAGCTGCGATGGCAGGCGGCGCAGACCGCGCCGGTATCCTTGAACGCGGCCGCGGCGGCCACGGCGTCATTCGCCTTCAGGGCCACGGCGAGCTTGTCGGCGGCGGCGCTGAGGTCGCCGGCATGTTTTTCCAGGTCGGCCTTGTGGGTCCAGATCGCCGGCAGCGCGCGGGTCTTGCCGGCGTCGCTGCCCGGCGGGAACATGGTCGGGATCTTGCGGCCCCAGGCGGCGATTTCCTGCGCGTTGGCGGCCACCGGCGTGAGATCGGCCTTGGCATCCAGCGCGGTCTTGATCGCCTTGGCGTTCTTGGCGGCGTCCTTCATGCCGGTCTCACGGGTGATCACGATGTCGGTGCCCTGGGCATGGACCAGCCCGGCGGTGCCGGCGAGGCCACCGGCCAGCAACGCGATCGCGAAAATATGACGAAATGGCACGTACAGTCCCCCTGTGTCAGGCAAACCAGCAGACCGGATCACAGGGGGGGAAGTCAACATAACTTCGGGACATTGACTGGTCGGAGTGAGAGGATTCGAACCTCCGGCCCCTGCGTCCCGAACACAGTGCTCTACCAGGCTGAGCTACACTCCGGCCGAGGCGCGCGTATAGCGGGCGCGCGGGCTCGGGGCAAGCGGTCGATCGCCGAATTCGGCGCAGGCATGGTGATGTGGCATTGCCGGCATGCGTATGCGCCGCATCGGCAAGGTCAGAACCGGGCGGATGTGCCGCCCGGTGCCGCCGACAGCGTGGCGAGGCGGGCCAGCAGGGTGGCAACGCCGTCCACGACCTCGTACAGGTCGCGAATATCCGGGCGGGCGAACCCCTCCTCGATGGTCGCCTCCATGGCGGCGACCAGCGGCCTGGCGGAGCCGACGATGTCGCAGAGCAGCACAGGCTTGTCGTGCAGGCCGAGCTGGCGCCAGGTGATGATCTCGAAGGTCTCATCCAGCGTGCCGAGGCCGCCGGGCAGGGTGACAAAGGCGTCCGCCAGCTCGAACATCCGCCGCTTGCGGGTGTGCATGCTGTCGGTGATGATCATGTCAGACGCGCCGGGATGCGCCACCTCGCGATGGGTGAGAAAGTCTGGAATGACCCCGGTGACCGCACCACCCGCAGCCAGCACGGCGTCGGCCACGGCGCCCATCAGGCCGACCTGCCCGCCGCCGTAGATCAGCCGGATGCCGGCCGCGGCCAAGCCGGTGCCGAGCGCCCGGGCGGCCTCGCGATAGGCCGGCAGATGGCCGGGCTGGGCACCACAGAAAACAACCACGGCGCGAATCTGGGGCATATCATCCTGACAAGGCCCAGGCAGCAGGCCCAGACCGGATATTTCGGGGTTACAGGCGGGGGCGGATGCGGACGTAGAAATAGATCGCACCGAGCGCGATCGCCACCGCCAGCAGCACACTTATGCCGAGCAGCGTCCAGTATTTCCAGCCGGTAAGGCGGAATTCGCGGCGGGCGAGTTCGTCGCGCTCATGCGCGCGGCGAACCACCGCCTCGGCCCGGTCGGCGAGATAGCGGGGTTTGCGGGCCATCGCGTCGGCGCTCAGCCTGCCATGCGCGGCACGGCGGCGAGGCGGCGGCGCGGGCGCGACAAATTTCGCACCGAGGTTTGGTTATCGATCAACATGCCTGCCGATAACACAGCTTCCAGCGCCACGATACAAGCCCATCGACCCCCGTCTGCCGAATCGCACCTTCAGGGCTTAGGGCCAAGCCGCAGGCCGCTGGCGGCGTCGAACACGTGCAGGCTGGCCGGCGGAAAGCCGATCTGGATGCTCTCGCCGGCCGGCGCCGCGCCGGCGACCTTGACCGAAAACATCTCGCCATCCGGCAGCCGGCCGATCAGCACGGTTTCCGACCCCAGCGGCTCCAGCAGGTCGATGGCCAGCGCCAGACTGCCGGGTGCTGCGCCCTGCGGCTCCAGGGCGACATGCTCGGGGCGGATGCCGACCGTCAGCTTCAGCCCGTCCGCACCCGGCCGCCTGCCGTCGGCAAACACCAGCTTCGGGCCGCAATCAAGCTGCGCCGCACTGCCGCCATCGCTCAGTGTCGCCGGCAGCAGGTTCATCGCCGGGGCGCCGATGAAGCCGGCGACATAGACGTTGGCGGGGTGCTCGAACACCTCCATCGGGGTGGCCAGCTGCACCGGCACGCCGTCATGCAGCACCAGCAGCCGGTCGCCGAGCGTCATCGCCTCCACCTGGTCATGCGTCACATACAGCGCGGTCACCGCCATGCGCCGCTGCAGCCGCTTGATCTCGGCGCGCATGGTGACGCGCAGCTTGGCGTCGAGGTTGGACAGCGGCTCGTCGAACAGGAACAGCTTGGGGTGGCGCACGATGGCGCGGCCCATCGCCACGCGCTGGCGCTGGCCGCCGGAAAGCTGGCGCGGCTTGCGCTGCAGCAGCGGCTCCAGCCCGAGCAGTTCGGCCGCCTCCTGCACCTGGGCGCGGATCTCGGCCTTGGCCAGGCCGCGGATCTTCAGGCCATAGGCCATGTTGTCGAACACGCTCATATGCGGATACAGCGCGTAATTCTGGAACACCATGGCGATGTCGCGCTCGGCCGGGTCCAGTCTGGCGACGTCGCGGCCGTCCAGCACGATGCGCCCGGCGGTCGGCACCTCCAGCCCGGCGACCAGCCGCAGCAGGGTGGACTTGCCGCAGCCGGAGGCGCCGACGATCACCAGCATCTCGCCGGAGGTGAGTTCGAGATTGATGCCGTGCAGCACCTTCACGGCGCCGAAGTTCTTCTCCAGGCCCTCCAGCGTCAGGGTCGCCATTTACTTGTCACCTTCAGTCAACCCCTTGACGAACCAGCGTTGCATCAGCAGCACCACGGCGATCGGCGGCAGCAGCGCCAGCACCGAGGTGGCCATCACCTTGTTCCACGGAATCGCCGTATCGCCGCCGATCATCTTGACGATGCCGATCACCACGGTGTCCAGGCTGGGGTCGGTGGCGACCAGCAGCGGCCACAGATACTGGTTCCAGCCATAGACGAACAGGATGACGAACAACGCCGCGATGCTGGTGGTGGAAACCGGCAGCAGGATGTCGCGGAAGAACCGCCACGGCCCGGCGCCGTCCATCCTTGCGGCCTCCACCAGTTCGTCGGGCACCACCAGGAACATCTGGCGGAACAGCAGCGTGGCGGTAGCCGAGGCGATCAGCGGCACGGTCAGCCCGGTAAACGTGTTGATCAGCCCGAAGCCGGCCATCACCGCGTAGGTCGGGATGATGCGCACCTCGACCGGCAGCATCAGGGTGATGAAGATGGTCCAGTAGCACAGCATGCGGAACGGAAACCGGAAGAACACCACCGCGTAGGCCGACAGCAGCGAGATGGCGATCTTGCCGACCGCGATGCAGATCGCCATGCCGAACGACACCAGCAGCATCCGCCACACCGGCGTCGCCCCGGCCACGCCGTTGCTCAGGATGTCGGCGTACACCCCGAAGCCATGAATGTTGGGCAGCAGCGACAACTGCCCGCGGTCGATCGCCGCCGGGTCCTGGGTGGCGCCGGCGAACACCAGCCAGACCGGCAGCACGAACAGCGCGACCCCCAGCAGCAGCACGATATTGGCGGTCCAGTCCACCCGGCGGTTCATGCGTCGGTCTTCCGGTCGAGGAAGCGGAACTGGATCGCCGTCAGGATGATCACCGCGACCATCAGCACCACCGATTGCGCCGACGACGAGCCGATATCCTGGTTCACGAAGCCATCCACATACACCTTGTAGACCAGCGTCTCGGTGGCCTTGCCCGGCCCGCCGCGGGTCAGTGCCGCGATCACCCCGAAGGTGTCGAACGAGGCATAAACAATGTTCACCACGATCAGGAAGAACGTCGTCGGCGCCAGCAGCGGGAAAGTGATGGTGCGAAACCGTCGCCAGCCGCGCGCGCCATCCATCCGCGCCGCCTCCACCACCGGGCGCGGGATCGATTGCAGCCCGGCCAGGAAGAAGATGAAGTTGTAGCTCACCTGCTTCCAGGCCGAGGCCAGGATGATCGCCAGCATCGCCTGGGCGCCGTCCAGCTTGTAGTCCCAGTGGATGCCCAGCGCCTTCAGGCCATGCGAAATCCAGCCGATCTGCGGATGCAGCAGCAGCACCCACAGCACCGCGGCAATCGCCGGCGCGATGGCGTACGGCCAGATCAGCAGGCTGCGATACAGCGCCCGCAGCCGCAGTTCGCGGTCGGCGAACACCGCCAGCAGCAACGCCGTGCTCATCGCGATCGTCACCACCGCAAGATCGAACACCACGGTGCGCCAGATCGAGCCGAGATACAGCGGATCGCTGAACAGGTCGGCGAAGTTGGCCAGGCCGACGAAGCGGGTGCGGATGCCGAAGGCGTCCTGGCGGGTCAGGCTCCAATAGATCGCCTCGCCGGCCGGCAACAGGAAGAAGAAGAAGGTCAGCAGCAATTGCGGCAGCACGAATGCCACCGGCAACAGCCAGCCCTTGAAGATGGTACGACGTTCCATGCGGGGATAAGTGCGGGGCGAAAATCGGTGCGGGGGCCGCCGTGTTGCGGCGACCCCTAAGCCGTCAGCCCTTCACCGAGGCTTCAAACTGCCGCAGCACCTTGTTGCCGCGCGCAACCGCGTTGTCCATGGTCTGCTGCGCGGTCTGCTGGCCCTGGAACGCCTTCTCCATTTCCTCGTACTGGATGTTGCGCAACTCGGCCATGCGGCCCAGCCGGAAGCCCATCGAGTTCTTGGTCGGCTCGCCGCGGGTCAACTGGATGATCGCCACGTCCGCCCCAGGGTTCTCCTTGTAGTAGCCCTGCTTCTTGGACTCCTCGTAGCCGGCCAGGGTCACCGGCACATAGCCGGTGTGCTGGTGCCACAGCGCATCGTTGTCCGGCCGCGTCATGAATTTCAGGAACTCGGCCACCGCCTTGTATTCGGCGGCGCTGCGCTTCGGCGCGGTCATCGGCCACAGGCTGGCGCCGCCGATGATCGAGTTGATCGGGTGCTCGCCGATCGCCGGGTCATACGGCAGCAACGCCACCCCCCATTTGAACTTGGCGCCGCGCGCGATGGTGGCGCGGGCCGCCGAACTGTCGAACATGATCGCCGCCGTGCCGGCCGGGAACAGCGGCCCGGCGGCGCCATCGCGGCCGCCCCATTTGAAGGTGCCGTCCTTGTTCATGTCGATCAGCCGCTGCATCTGCTTGACGAATGGCGGCTTGTTGATCAGCAGCTCGGTGCCCAGCCCGTCGAAGCCGTTGGACAGCGTCGCATAGGGGATGTTGTGCATCGCCGAATACTGCTCGAACAGGCACCAGGTCGGCCAGGACGAGGTCATCGGAATCTCGGCGGCATCCTTCGCCTTGATCGCCTTCGCCGCGGCAACCACCTGGTCCCAGGTGGTCAACGGCGCGTCGGCGGAAAGCCCGGCCTTGCCGAACGCCTCGGGGTCCAGCCCGGCCTTCTCGAAGGCGTCCTTGTTGTACCACATCAGCGAGGTGGATGAGTTGAACGGCATCGAGGCCAGCTGCCCGTTGGACAGGCTGTAATAGCCGCGCACGCCGGCGAGAAAGGATTTCGGGTCGAACGCGACGCCGGTCTCCTTGGACAACTCCCAGATCTGCTTCACCGCCGGCCCGGCGGCCAGCATCGAGCCGGTGCCGACCTCGAACACCTGCACCAGGTTCGGCGCCTGCCCGGCCCGCCAGGCGGCGATGGAGGCGGTCAGCACCTCGGGATAGGTGCCCTTGAAGATCTGCTCGACCTCGACGCTGTTCTGCGCGGCGTTGAAGCTGGTGGTGATCCGCTTCACCTCCTCGCCCAGCGCGCCGCTCATCGCGTGCCACCAGACGATCTTGGTCTTGCCGCCCTGGGCGCGGACGGCCGGTGCGATGCCGAGGGCCGGCACGGTGGCCAGCGCGGCGGCGCCTGCCAGGAGGGTGCGACGCTTCATGTTCAGGATTCCCCTTGTTTGGACGATTGCTGCGGTGAGCCTGACGGCCGCCGGTTTCCTCGCAATGACAGTAATATGACGCATTGATGAACGTCGAGCACTAACGCATGCCACGATCGGCCGACGCACGCCCGGATGGCCAGCGCCCAGCCGCCCACAGCATCAGGAAATGCGCCGGCAGCGCCCATAGCACGCCGGCCACCACAAAATACAGCGCCTGCAGCGCCCAATGCAGCCCGGTCAGCCGATCCGCCAAGGTCACCGCCAGCGCGATATAGCCAACGAACCCCGCCAGCCCGAGTGGCAGGGCGATCAGAACGCGCGGGGAGGGGCGGCGGGGCATCCCCCTGCCTAGCCCGCCGCTTGCGACGCTGCAACTTCAAGCTATACAGCCTGCCTATCCATAAGAGGCACGGCGCATGGACCTGAAGGATCACATCCGCGGCATCGCGGATTTCCCCAAGCCGGGAATCCTGTTCTACGACATCTCCACCCTGCTGCGCGACGCCGATGCCTGGCAGGTTGCGATGGGCCGGATGGCGCGCGCGGTGCGCGTCTGGCAGCCCGACCTGGTCGCCGGCATCGAGTCGCGCGGCTTCCTGGTCGCCGCCCCGCTGGCGCTGAAACTCAGTTGCGGCTTCGTCATGCTGCGCAAGCGCGGCAAGCTGCCGGGGGCGACGATCGGGCTGGATTACGGCCTGGAATACGGCACCGACCGCATCGAGATCCAGGCCGACGCGGTGCATCCAGGCCAGCGCGTGGTGGTGGTGGACGACCTGCTGGCCACCGGCGGCACCATGGCCGCCGGCATCCAGCTGCTGCGCCAGATCGGCGCCGTGGTGCCGGCGGCGGCGACGCTGATCGAGCTGAAATCCCTCGGCGGCCGGCAACGGCTGGACGTGCCGCTGGACACCCTGGTCAGCTACGATTCCTGACCGGCGGACACAAAGTCGCCTTGATCCTCGGCCAGCCTTCGCACTTGGACCAGCCTTCGCACTTGGACATGTCGCCGCTTGCGGTTAGGACAGTCCGGCCGACGCCGGCGGCTGCTGCCGGCCCACGATCGGGAGACCGCCTGATGGCCGATGCCGGGGCGTGGCGCATACGCCGCCTTGCCTGCACGACCCCCCGCCTTGCCGCCAGCCGGCGGACGCTGCTGCACGGCCTGACCGCGCTGCTGGCGGCCAGCCTCGCCGCGCCGCCGCCCGGCCATGCCGCCACCAACCCCGATCGCTTCCCCGATGGCGGCACCATCCTGGTCGGCGGGCCGGAGGGCGGCGAACTCAGCGCCTGGGCGGCGCGGCTGGCGGCCGCCCTGCTCGATGGCCAGCCGAACGGCGCGGTGCTGCACCGCCACGACAGCGGCGGCGCCGACGGCGTCACCGCCGCCAACCAGTTCGAGGCGCGGGTGGCGCCGGACGGCCAGACCGTGCTGCTGGCCCCCGGTGCGGCGGCGCTGGCCTGGCTGGCCGGTGACCCCAGGGCGCATTACGACGTGGCGAAATGGCTGCCGATCATGGCCGGTGTCACCCCCGGGATGGTCTGCGGCCGTCAGGCCGCGGTCACCCTGCCGGTCGGCGCCCGGCTGCGGATTGCCGCCAGCGGCGCGGTCGGGCCGGAGCTGCCGGCGCTGCTGGCGGCCGAATTGCTGGGCCTGGTGCCGGTGCCGGTGTTCGGCGTGCAGGATGCCGCGGCGGCGCGCCAGGCACTGGCCGCCGGCCGGGTGGACGCGGTGTTCGTCAGCGGACCGGACAGTGCCGCCGACCTCGCCGCCCTGGCGGCACTCGGCGCCCGGCCGCTGTTCGGCACCGGCTGCCCGGATGCCACCGGCGCCACAAGGCGCGACCCGCTGGTGCCGGAGGTGCCGACGCTGGCCGACCTCGCGGTCTCGCTGCGCGGCCATCCGCCTTCCGGGCTGCTGTACACCGCCTGGCAGGCCTGCGCCGGTGCCGCCAACCTCGATTTCGCGCTGGTGCTGCCGGTGCTGGCGCCGGCGGCGCTGGTCTCGCTGTGGCGCAAGGCGGCGGTGCAGATGGCCGCCACGCCGGAATTGCAGGTGCCGGCGCTGCGCCTGCTGCCGGCGCCGGGCGCCAACGACGTGCTGTCGGCGGTGGCCGCCGACGCCCCGGTGCTGCTGGCGCTGCGGCAATGGATGGCCAGCCGGCTGGACTGGCACCCTGGTTGAACACCGCCCCCGGCCAGCCGGACTTGCCCCGCGCCGGCCGGACAGCTATATGCGCCGCTTCGCCTCGCCGGTCGGGATCGGCAGGGCCACAGACACAGGTGCGACAATGAAGCCGGGCATCCACCCCGAATACCACGAGATCTCCATCATCATGACCGATGGGACCGAGTTCAAGACCCGTTCCTGCGCCGGCAAGCCCGGCGAGGTGATGCGGCTGGACATCGACCCCAAGTCGCATCCGGCGTGGACCGGCGTGCAGCGCATGATGGACACCGGCGGCCAGGTCGCCAAGTTCAACAAGAAATTCGCCGGGCTCGGCAGCCGCAAGGCATAACCCACGCCGGCCAATTTTTTGGCCGACCCGAACAGCGCCGCCCCTTGAACCGAGGGGCGGCGTTTTCCATTTCTATGGGGTCGGGATGCCCAAGCCAGGGGTTCCGACGGCTACCGACGAACCGGCCTTCGGGCGGTTCGCAACCGTAACCTTGCTCATGCAGGAGGTTCCCCGTGAACGCCATCAATCTGTCGCCGCTGTTCCGCACCGCCATCGGTTTCGACCGTCTGGCCCGCCTCGCGGACACCGTTTCGGCCACCGCCGAGACCGGCTATCCCCCCTACAACATCGAGAAGACCGCCGATGACAGCTACCGCCTGACCATGGCGGTGGCCGGCTTCCGCCCGGATGACATCGAGCTGACGGTGAAGGACAACACGCTGTTCATCGCCGCCAAGCCGCAGGCCGAGGGCGAGCAGCCGGAGCTGCTGTATCGCGGCATCGCCGGGCGTGCGTTCGAGCGCCGGTTCGCGCTGGCCGACCATATCGTGGTCGAGGGTGCCAACATGGAGCTCGGCCTGCTGCACGTGCTGCTGCGCCGCGTGGTGCCCGAGGCGCTGAAGCCGCGGCGCATTCCGGTCGGCACCGGCGCGCCGCAGGCGGTGCCGCAGGTCGAGGCCCAGGTGGCCGCGTAACGGCCAGGCCCGCGCTACTTGGAACCGGGGGGGGGGCCGCGCCCCCCCCCCGTTTGATGGGGTGGGGGAGAAGGCGTCGGCGGGGCGGGGGTGGGACGGGGTGGGGTGGGTATAAGCCACGGCGCGGGCGATTTCGGCGCGCAGTTCGCCGATATACGCCTCCAGCTCGGCCACGCCCCACAGGTCCAGCACCGCCTTGGTCAGCCGGGCCGGTTTCGGGCGGGGCAGATCGTCGTCGTTCAGCATGTTTTTCGTCCTCCGATCCGTTGCAACCTCGCCGCACGGCTTGACCGTGGCGGGTGCGGGGTCCATATGCCCGCCTTCCCCCCATAGGCTTTCCGGGGTTCCGGAAGGCGCTGCTGCCAACAGATTGCCGGCGGGAGCGTCAACCCGTGCGAGGCCAAGAGGTACGATGCCATGACCCTGCCGCTGATGCCAAAGGCCACCGCCGTGTGGTTGATCGACAAGACCGGCCTGACCTTCACCCAGATCGCCGATCTCTGCGGCATGCACCCGCTGGAGGTGCAGGCGATCGCCGATGGCGAGGTCGCCCAGGGTATCGTCGGCTACGACCCGGTGGCCAACAGCCAGTTGACCGCCGCCGAGATCGCCCGCTGCGAGAAAGACCCGGAAGCCCGCCTGAAGCTGACGCCGCCCGCCATGCCGATCCCGAAGCGCGGCAAGGGCGCCCGCTACACCCCGGTGGCCAAGCGCAACGACCGCCCGGACGGCATCGCCTTCCTGCTGCGCAACTACCCGCAACTGACCGAGGCGCAGATCGGCAAGCTGATGGGCACCACCAAGGACACCATCCAGAAGGTGCGCGACCGCACCCACTGGAACTCGGCCAACATCAAGCCGCGCGACCCGGTGATCCTCGGCCTGTGCACCCAGACCGACCTGCACGGCATGGTCACCCAGGCCAACGAGCGGCTGCAGCGCGAGGGGCTGGCGGTGCCGCCGCTGCCGATGCCCACCGCCGACGAAGCCGCCTGATCCAGGCGGCCGGACGTGATGGCCGCCCCAGGCGCGCAGCGAGCCGATGATAAGCGTGCTTATGATAACGTGGCTGATGGGTATGGCTGGGACATAACCATGTCCCAGCCGGTCGCCCATCCAGCCGAATCTGGCCTTGGCGGCGGGCGTTCAGCCCGGCCGGGCGCCGCCTTTCAGCCGCTCCATCTCCTCTTTCAGCCGGAGTTTCTCCAGTTTAAGGCGGGAAAGCGTGCCGGTATCGGGCTGCGGCCGCTGGTCTTCCTCGAAAATCCGGCTCTCAAGGCCGGCGTGACGGGATTTCAGGCTCTCGATGCGGGACTGCAGGTTCATGTCGTCTCCTGTTCTGCGCTACCGTATGGCCGGACCGCTCCGACAGGGAGCACTCCGGTCAGAAGCGGGAAGGAGCCGAACGCTGCCGGGACCACCCCGCCGATCAAGCGTAACGCTAAAGACATGGTCTTTGCCACGAGAAACGCCAGTGCGGCATGCTACGGTTTCGTCACTTTCCAGATCGGGATGCCAGCATGCTGACGGATCGCGATTCCCTGTTGCGCAAGCTGCACGAACTTCGCAGCGAGCACCGAGACCTCGACACCGTGATCGCCCGGCTGGTGGAAGCCGGCCCGGTCGACCACCTGCATCTGGCGCGGCTGAAGAAGCGCAAGCTGCTGCTGAAGGACGAGGTCGGCTGGCTGGAATCCCGCCTGATCCCCGACAACATCGCGTGACGCCGTGACCGCGCTCCCGCTCATCGGCATCATCATGGGCAGCCAGTCGGACTGGCCGACCATGCGCCATGCCGCCGACATGCTGCACCGGCTGGAAGTGCCGCACGAAGCCCGCATCGTCTCCGCCCACCGCACGCCGGACCGGCTGGCCAGCTATGCCAGCGAGGCGCGCGGGCGCGGCCTGCGGGTGATCATCGCCGGCGCCGGCGGGGCGGCGCATCTGCCCGGCATGTGCGCCGCCTGGACCAGCTTGCCGGTGCTCGGCGTGCCGATGGAGAGCCACGCGCTGAAGGGCATGGATTCGCTGCTGTCGATCGTACAGATGCCGGCCGGCGTCCCGGTCGGCACCCTGGCGATCGGCCGCGCCGGCGCGATCAACGCCGCCCTGCTGGCCGCCGGCATCCTGGCGCTGTCCGACCCGGCGCTGGCCGAGCGGCTGGACGCGCTGCGTGCCGCGCAGACCGCGGCGGTGGCCGCCGAACCCATCGATCCGCCGGCGCCATGAGCTTCCCGCTGCCTCCCGGCGCCACCATCGGCATCGTCGGTGGCGGGCAACTCGGCCGCATGACCGCGATGGCCGCGGCCCGGCTCGGCTATCGCTGTCATATCCTGACCCCGGAGGATGACAGCCCGGCCGCCCAGGTCTCGGCCGGGGTGACGCTCGGCGCCTATGAGGACCCGGCGGCATTGCGCGATTTTGCTGCCCGGGTCGATGTCATCACCTTCGAGTTCGAGAATGTTTCCGCCGAGGGGCTCGACCTGCTGGCCTCGTTGAAGCCGGTGCGGCCGTCGCCGGCGGTGCTGCGGCTGAGCCAGGACCGGGTGGCGGAAAAGACCTTCCTCAACGCCGCCGGTGCCGCCACCGCACCCTGGCGGGCGGTGGACAGCCTGGACGATCTGCGCGCCGCGGTGGCCGAACTGGGCCTGCCGGCGATCCTGAAAACCACAAGGCTCGGCTATGACGGCAAGGGCCAGGCGACGCTGCACACGGCGGACGACCTGGAAGCGGCGTTCGTCGCGCTGGAACCCAAGCCGTTGATCCTGGAGGGTTTCGTCGATTTTGCCTGCGAGGTCTCGGTGCTGGTGGCGCGCGGTGCCGATGGCGCCATCTCGGCGTTCGACACCGTGCAGAACAGCCATCGCGACCATATCCTCGACATGACGCTGGCGCCGGCGCCGATCCCGCCGGCAACCGCCGCCGCCGCCCAGGCGCTGGCCCGCCGCGTCGCCGAGGCGGTCGATCTGGTCGGCCTGCTGGCGGTCGAGATGTTCATCGCCGCCGATGGCCGCGTGCTGGTCAACGAGATCGCGCCGCGCCCGCATAATTCCGGCCACTGGACCATCGACGCCTGCCCGGTCAGCCAGTTCGAGATGCAGGTCCGCGCCGTCGCCGGCTTGCCACTGCCGCCGGCGGTCCGCCACGCCGACGCGGTGATGAAGAACCTCGTCGGTCCCGAGGAGACCGCGCTGTGGCCGGCGATCCTGGCTACCCCCGGCCTGATCGGCCATCTCTACGGCAAGACCGAGGCCCGGCCCGGCCGCAAGATGGGCCATGTCACCAGGCTGTTCCCGCTCGGCGGGTTGCCGGGACCATTCGGCATCGCCGATGCGCTGGGCGGGCTGCTGGCCGACCAGCGAGCGTGACGACGGCGGCAACCGGCACCCCGCTCAGCCGGCGGCGGCGCGCTCCAGGCCGGCAATATCCAGCTTCACCATCGCGCTCATCGCAGCGAACACCCGCCCGGCGATGCCCGGATCGGGATCGGCCAGCAGGCGGGGTAAAATCGCCGGCACGATCTGCCAGGGCACGCCCCATTTGTCGCGCAGCCAGCCGCACATGATTTCCTCGCCGCCATCGGCGGTGAGCGCCGTCCACAGCCGATCCACCTCGGCCTGGTCGGCACAGGCGACCGAGATCGAGGCGGCGGTGCCGTAGCTGGCCGGTGCGCCACCATTCAACGCCTGGAAGCTCTGGCCGCCGAGGGTGAAGGCCACCAGGATCACCTCACCGGCTTCCCCGCCGGGCCAGTTCCCCGGCGAGCGCAGGACATGGTCAACGCTGGAATCGGGCACCAGCGCGACATAGCAGCGGACGGCGGCCTCCGCGTCGTTGCCGAACCAGAGGCAGGTGCTGACGTTCGGCATCGAGACGGTTCCTCTGGAGCGGTGGCCGCCGCTGCGGCTGCATCCGGCGGCGGGTTTCAGCGATCGCGGAATGGTTATGAGTCATAACCATCCCGCGTCCGGAGCCTGCCGCGGGGCGTTATGCCGCTGCCTCAGCCGCCCATCGGCTCGGCCAGCACGATCCAGCCGACGCCGAACTTGTCCTTGAGCATGCCGAAGGCGCCGGCGAAGAAGGTTTTGGCCAGCGGCATCTGCACCGTGCCGCCCTCGGCCAGTGCGGCGAAATAGCGCTCCGCGTCGGCCTTGCTGTCGGCGGTCAGCGAGATCGCGAAGCCCTCGAAGCTGGCCGCGCCGCCGCAATGGCCGTCCGAGGCGAAAATCGTCGTCTCGCCGATTTTCACCGCCGCGTGCATCACATTGTCACGGGTCTCCGGCCGCACCATCGTCTGGTCCGGCGAATCGCGGAAATAGCTCTTCATGCCCACCTTGGCGCCGACCGCCTTGGTGTAGAAATCGAGTGCGGCCTCGCAGGTGCCGTCGAAGAACAGATAGGGCAGGGCTTGCATGCTGGTGTCCTCGGGTTCATCATGAACGGGATAGGCGGATATCAACATAAAGCGGCGATGTCAAACACGGTTTCATTCCAGACCACCCTTGATGTGCGCGACGCCTGCCTGTGCCTGCATCTGCAACGCGCCGCCCGCGCCGCCGCACGGCGGTTCGACGCCGCATTGCGCCCGGCCGGGCTGACCAGCGGCCAGTTCTCGCTGCTGATGGCGCTGAACCGGCCCGAGCCGCCGACGCTGGCGCCGGTGGCCGCCCTGCTGGCGATGGACCGTACCACGCTGACCGCCGCCCTGAAGCCGCTGCAACGCCGCGGCTTGGTGGCGGTGCAGCCGGACCCCCTCGACCGCCGCGCCCGCCGCCTGCTGCTGACCGAGGCCGGCCGCGCGGCGCTGGCCGCAGCCCTGCCGCACTGGTGCGCCGAGCATGCCGAGATGGAGCGCGACCTGGCCGATGCCGACCGGCTGCGGCGCGAACTGGTGAGCCTGTCGTAGCGCCGGCTTGTCGCGGCGGGGCATGGCGGCGACACTCCGCCACCGATCCGAGGAGTCTCCCGCCATGCTGCAACCGCCCCCCGCCCGCCCCGGCATGCCCGAGGACGAGGTGGACACCCCCGCGCTGCTGATCGACCTCGACGCCTTCGAGGCCAATCTGGACACGATGGCCAGCAAGATCGCGGGGGCCGCCAAACTGGCTGGCACCAATGTCCGCCTGCGCGCCCATGCCAAGACGCATAAATCGCCGGTGGTGGCGCATCGCCAGATCGCCCGCGGCGCCATCGGCCAGTGCGTGCAGAAGATCGCCGAGGCCGAGGTGCTGGCCTGGGGCGGGGTGGGCGACATCCTGGTCAGCAACGAGATCGTCGGCGCGTCCAAGCTGGCGCGGCTGGCGGCGCTGTCCGGCATCGCCACCGTGGCGGTGTGCGCCGACGACGCCGGGCAGGTGGCGGCGCTGGAGGCGGCGGCGCGCGATGCCGGCATCCGGCTCACGGTGCTGGTGGAGATCGATGTCGGCGGCAACCGCTGCGGCGTGGCGCCGGGCGGCGAGGCGGTGGCGCTGGCCAAGGCGATCGCCGCCAGCAAGCATCTGCGGTTCGGCGGCCTGCAGGCCTATCACGGCCGCGCCCAGCATCTGCGTAAGCCGGAGGAACGCCATTTCGCCATCGCCGCCTGCGTCGACGACACCCGCCGCACGGTGGAGCAGTTGCGCCAGCAGGGGCTGGACTGCCCGATCGTCGGCGGCGCCGGCACCGGCAGCTTCGAGCATGAGCTGGCCAGCGGCGTGTTCACCGAATTGCAGGCCGGCAGCTACTGCTTCATGGACGCCGATTACGGCCGCAACCTGGACATCCACGGCAAGCCGGTCAGCACCTTCCGCAACGCACTGTTCCTGCTCGCCACCGTGATGAGCGCGCCGCGCCCCGGCATCGCGGTCACCGATGCCGGGCACAAGGCGGTGGCGATCGACAGCGGCATGCCGCTGGTCTGGCAGCGCCCGGATATCCGCTTCACCTCGGCCTCGGACGAACACGGCAAGCTGGAATTCGGCCCGGAGACCACCGCACCGAAGATCGGCGAGAAGCTGCGCCTGGTGCCCGGCCACTGCGACCCGACGGTGGACCGCCACGACTGGTATGTGGGGATGCGCGGCGGCCGGGTGGAATGCCTGTGGCCGATCACCGCGCGTGGCGGGGTGTATTGAGCGGGCGGCGGAGTGTAAACTATCCCGACATCTGCCTTCACGGCGCCATATTTCCACATCGTTGATTCCAAAAGCGAACCTGCTTTCCTCCGACCTGGGAACGCCGTCGGAACAAGGGCGCCTGCAGCGTCCCTGGCGATTCGTCGGATTTTGTCAGCGAAGTTTACACCGGCGCGCGATCTTGTGATCGCGCCGCGGCGAAGCCGTTGATATAAGGCGCGCGGTAGCGACGGCCCGGAATTTGCCCGGCGATCGGCCGATGCGGGCCGGATTGCCGCAACCGGTCAGAAAATGATGCGGCGTCCGGTGCTACCCCTGACGCCAGGGAGTGACAGCCTTATGATCGAGGGTTTCCGGCGTATTGTGGTCGTGCTGGTCGCCGTGGCGGCGGTGGTGCTGGCCGCCGCGCCGGCGCGGGCCGATCTGGTCTACAGCCTGGATCAGCGCAGCCTCGGCGGCCTGAACTCATTTGGCACCGTGACCTTGACCCAGACGGTGGCGTCGACCAGCGTCGATCCGTTCGGCACCATCCATGTGCAGGTGGACCTGGTCGGGCCGAGCCCGGCGGAGGTGGTGTTCGCCAAGACCGGCGCCGGCAAGGCGCTGACCTGGAACCTCGCCGGGGTGACCGATGTCAGCATCAGCAATATCACCGCCGGGTTCGGCGTCGAGAAGCCGGGCAAGAACGGCTACAAGGCCAGCCCGTACGGTAATTTCGGCTATGCGGTCTCCTGCCTGACCGGCTGTGGCAATGGCACCAGCCCGCCTGCCAACAGCGGCCCGCTGGCGTTCGATATCAGCGGCAACGGGCTGTCGCTGGCCAGCTTCGTCGCCAATGTCTACCAGCGCACCGACGTGTTCTTCACCGCCGATCTCGGGGTCAACGGCAAGACCGGCGTCGTCGGCAGCAGCGGCGCCGGCGTCTGCCAGCAGAATTGCGGCCCGGTCGGCGGCGGCGGCAACAACACCGCCATTCCCGAACCTGCCACCCTGCTGCTGTTCGGCACCGCCCTGGCATTGCTGATGGTGCTGGTGGCACGCCGCCGCGCCTGAACTGCGCCATCACCCTGGCGGCGGCGCTGTTTCTGCACGCCTGGCGCCATCAAGGCGCGTGCCAAATTCCCACAGACATGTATGATCGAGCATACAATAACCTCTGGAGGGGAACGCCATGACCATATCACTCACCCGCCGCACTGCGCTGGCCGCCGGCATTGCCACGCTGGCGGCACCCGCCGTGCTGCGCGCCGCACCGGCGGCGATCAAGCTCGGGGTGATCCATCCGGTCACCGGCGCGCTGGGCTTCTCCGGCAACCAGTGCCGGCTGGGCGCCACCATGGCGATCGCCGACGTGAACGCCGCCGGCGGCATCAAGTCGATGGGCGGCGCCATGATCGAGGCGCTGCTCGGCGACGCGCAGGGCCGCGCCGAAATCGCCGCCAGCCTGGTGGACCAGATGGCCGATGCCGGCGCGTCCGGCTTCACCGGCTGCTTCGCCAGCAACCTGGGCCTCACCGCCACCACGGCGGCGGCGAAATACAACATCCCGTTCTCGATCGATTCCGGCATCGTCGACTCGATCACCACGCGCGGGCTGAAGAACGTGTTCCGCTTCTTCCCCAACCTCACGATGACCATCAGCGGCGCCATGCCGGCGCTGGACGGCATCAACAAGGCCGCCGGCTCGCCGGCCAAGACCGCGGTGCTGATCCACGAGAGCGGCGTGTTCGGCACCAGCACCGCCAAGGCGGTGGCCGACGGCCTGGCCAAGATCGGCATCAAGGTGCTCGGCACCTTCGCCCATGCCACGCCGACCCGCGACTTCACCAACATCGTGCTGCAGACCAAGGCGCTGGCGCCCGACCTGGTGATGATGACCAACTACGAGAACGAATACGTGCTGTGCGCCCGCACCATCGTGCAGCAGCGGGTGCCGCTGATGGCGATGTTCTCGGTGCTCGGCGGCGGCTTCAACCTCAAATTCGCCAAGGAGGCGCCCGAGGTCGCCGAGAACATGATGGACTTCAACCACTGGTATAACGTCAAGGACCCGCGCTCGGCGGCGTTCCGCAAGCGCATCGAGGACGGGGGCCGGGTGATGACCTGGGAGGTGCCGTTCGGCTACTTCGCGGTCAAGCTGCTGGCCGATGGCTGGGAGCATGCCGGCAGCACCGACAAGGACAAGGCGATCGCGGCTCTCAACGCCTCGACCTTCTCCGATCATTTCATGCCGTACAACGCCACCCACTTCGTCGACGGCCAGAACCAGGGCGCGCAGGCGGTGGCGCTGCAGATCCAGAAGGGCGATATCGCGGTGGTCTGGCCGCCGGAATTCGCCTCGTCGAAGCCGGTGTTCCCGCGCCCCAAAGCCTGAGTTGAGCTGCCCAACTTGAACGGGCAAATCATCGCCGCCGCCCTGGTCAACGGGTTGTTGACCGGGGCGGTCTACGCGCTGGTGGCGCTGGGCCTGACGCTGATCTACGGCGTGCTGCACATCGTCAACTTCGCGCATGGCTCGCTGCTGATGATCGCCATGTTCGCCGCCTACCTGATGGCGACGCGGTTGGGCATCGACCCGTATCTCGGCCTGCCGCTGATCGCCGCCCTGATGTTCGTGGTTGGCTGGGTGCTGTACCGCTTCGTGATCGGCCCGATCTCGCGCGGCGAGGACAAGGCGCTGCTGCTGGCCACGCTGGGGCTGGCGATCGTGCTCGACAACCTGGCCCTGGTGCTGTTCACCGGCGACACCCGCCAGCTTGAGACGCCGCTCACCTTCGTGATGTGGCAGGTCGGGCCGCTGCTGCTGTCGGTGCCGAAACTGATCTCGTTCGCGGTGGCGATCGTGCTGGCCGGGATGCTGTGGGCGTTCATGGCGCTGACCGACACCGGCTGCGCCATCCGTGCGGTCGCCAAGGAGCCGGAAGGGGCGCGGCTGATGGGCATCCGGCCGGAGCGGATGTTCGCGCTGGCCTTCGCCATCGGCATCGCCTGCCTGGGGGCGGCGGCCTGCCTGCTGCTGCCCAGCTTCTACGTGGCGCCCAGCGTCGGCAACGTGTTCCTGCTGGTGGCGTTCACCATCGTCGTGCTCGGCGGCATGGGCAGCTTCCCCGGCGCGGTGCTCGGCGGCCTGCTGATCGGCGTCACCGAGAGCCTGGGCGGCCTGCTGCTGGGCGAGAGCCTGGGGCCGCTCTGCGTCTCTGTGGTGTTCATCGCCGTGCTGCTGCTGCGCCCGACCGGGCTGTTCGGGGCACGCGGCTGAGGGTTCGGCGCCGCCGCGGGCCGATTTCGCCAACATTTGCGTGAGCCTGCCAGGCCAGCGTCGTGTTGGTCGTTGCGCCGGGCAGCGAAGATTCGCTATCATTTCGGTAACTCGTTTCGCGCGCTGCCCATGCCGGGCAGGCCGGTGATGCGAACTGACGGCCGTATCGAACACCAATTGGAGCACAGGCATGGCATTTACCAACGGGCGCAACCGGGCGCTGTTCGCGATCCCGGCGATCGGTCTGCTTCTGGCGGGCTGCGCCCAGACCCCGCTCGGCCCGACCGTGCAAGTGATGCCTGGCCCCGGCAAAAGCTTCGAGGCATTCCGCGCCGATCAGGCCAACTGCAAGGCGTTCGCCGCCGACCAGGTGCGCGGCCAGGCCGATAACGCCAACCAGCGCGCAGTGGGCGCCGCCGCACTCACCACCGCCCTCGGCGTCGGCATCGGTGCCTTGGCCGGCAGTGTCACCGGCAACGTGGGCGCAGGTGCTGCGATCGGCGGCGCCGCCGGGGTGGGCGTCGGCGCCGGCATCGGTGCCGGCAACAGCGGCAACGAACAGTACAATATCCAGCAGCAATACGACAACGCGTTCGCCCAGTGCATGTTCGCCAAGGGCGAGCAGGTGCCCGGCTACCAGCATTACGTCTCCACGCCGGCGGTGGTGCCCGGCTCGTCCGGCGCCTCGTACGGCCCGGACCCGGCGCTGGTGCGCAGCACGCAGAGCGAACTGATCCGGCTGGGCTACCTGCGCGGCGGCGCCGATGGCGCGATGGGCCCGCAGACCAGTGCGGCGATCCGCAGCTACGAGCAGGCCAGCGGCCTGCCGGTGGATGGCGCGGTGTCGCAGGAATTGCTGGGCCGGCTGCAGGCCACCCAGGCGGGGGCGTCCGCCGCCTCGGCGCCTGGCTGGGTGGCGCCGACCACCGGGCAGCCGGTCGTCACCCCGGCCTCCAACCCACCGGCCTCCGGGGCACCCGCCTCCGGGGCACCGGCGCCGTCCGGCTGGGTGACGCCGAAGTCCTGAACCGGCTGACGGTCCAGGCCGGGCGATGCGCGGGGAGGGCGGACGGCCGCCAGCCCCGCCGTGGCGCGTCTGCAACCGGGCGAGCCGGGATGAGCCGGCTGGGGTAAGCGGCCAGAGCTACAGGAGGGTCGGATGGCAGGGCTGTTGGCGCGGGTGAAGCAGCGGCGATTGCCCGGCGCGATCCTGGTGCTGAGCTGCCTTGCCGGCGGGCCGGCGCTGGCGTCGATCGTGCCTTCCACGGTGCCGCCGGCCGCCGAAGCGCCGCCTGCGCCAGCCCCCGCACCTGCCATCGCCCCAGCACTCGCGCCCGCACCGGCACCCGCACCGGTGGCCATGCCGGCACCCGCCGCCGTGACGCCGGCCGCCGTGGCGCCTGCCGCGCCGGACGTGGCGACGCCTGCCTCGATCGGCACCATCCAGCCATCCCCGGCCCTGGCGCCCGCCGCACCGTCGGCCGACGCGCCGCCGCCGGGCTGGAC
>JBEPTZ010000021.1:0-45600 GCA_041691815.1 Rhodospirillales bacterium
ATCCATGACCACCTCAGCTACACCCCAATTCCCACCACCTTGACGGACACGACCGCCGATTGATATCAAACCAGCCTCGAAGGGATTTCATTTCAGCATGCCATACAACGCGGCCATAGCCGCTTAACGCCACAACGAAATGGTCCGCGAAGTATGGCGGCCGGTCAAGCGGTTGTATGTCCGGGGATTCAGGCAACGCTCTGGAGCGTGCTGTCGACGGCCATGAGCGCAGGGTGCATGGCTCGTGATAGGCCAGCCCGCCGCCCTGCGATCGCGAAACCGCCCCGGCTTGCCATGTGGCCACGTTCGCAGGCTGCTGGCTCGGCGTTTCGTGCTGCCGAGGCTCTACCGTGTTCCTGCTGGCACGGCTGCCACAGCACCGCACGCTTGCCGACACGATGCTGAAGCTGCGCTGCAAAGCGTGCGGTGGACGCCCCCGCCAAGTCGTGCTGCAAGAGCGGGGCGACGCTGGGCCGGGCATCACTGGCGGGCCGCCCGGCTGGTGGCTGATCCTGTCCGCGCTAGAATCGACGCCATAACGCGGCCCTGTTGCAGCCATCCCCGCCGCCGATCATTCTCCCCTCATGTGTGGCCGTGTCCGACTGTCGACCGAATGGGCAGAGATCAAGATCAAGCTGCGCCTCGATGACCTGGCGCCGGCGCTGAACCTGCGCCCGAGTTGGAACATCCCGCCGACCCCGCTGAAATGACCGGCGCAGCCAAGGCACATATTTAATCGCCGATGGCCGGCGGCTTGCGGGACATAAGGCGGCCGACTGCGGCGTTCAGCTCCACGTCGTCCTTGAGTGCGGTTGCGAGGCGCTCCGAAAGCTCCGCCAAAACGAGGCGGACGTCCTGAGCGAGTTCGAGACATTCCCCATCGTTTTTTTGATGCAATCCTTCGCTGAGCGCCGAATGTAGCAGCAAAAATGGATTTCGCCCGTTTATCAGCAACGATTGTGGGACAGCGTCTTTGACAATTTCCAGAGATTTTTTAAACTGTTGTTCGGCCCTTGCGGCTTTGAACTGCTCTATCATCCCCTCCGGTGAAGAAATGGATTCAAGAACTCTGATTATTTTATCAAAAATTCTGTTTCTCTGCTGTTCGACGACTCTCCTGTAATATACAAACGCCGCTATCCCGAGTCCCTGATTCTCACACCGGCGGCCCTTCAAGAACAAAGTTCTATCCGGTCCAATGAGAGATATCAAACGAGATGGAACGGGCGGACCGTACTCCGGAAGTTCTCCAAATTTGTAGCAAGCGCCACTCATGTCTTCGGGGTTCTCGAGTTTTGCTGAAATCGAAAAAATCTTAGAAGCCGTTCTGCAATTTGAACAAACATAAATCAGATATACATTTCGAGCATCGTCCAATCTTAAGTTAAATAGATCTGATGCAATCCGAAAAAACCGGGGGCCATTGCATGCTGTATGATCGCACCAAAGGCGTATCTGCGGCGAGTTAATCGTAGATATTGCAGGCGCACCGGCGCGAGTTCGGGTCGAGGCAATCTCGTTAATTCGCTTCCAATTTCCAGGCGGAATAAGCTCAAGAAATTCCGCCATCGAAATCGATGGAGCCGACATATCAGATGTATCTTCAGAAGATTCTTGACCCGGCAAGTCTGACATATTCCTGCGCTTTCAATCGAAACTCACTTTTTTCAATCGCACCCCAGCGCCGCCGCCGTTCTCCGCGATGAACTCGACACCGGCGGCTTCCAGAGCGGCGCGGATGGCGGAGATCGTGCTTTCCTTCAATGCCTCTCCGCGCTCAAGCCGCGCGACCGTCTGCGTTGATACCCCCGCCGCACTCGCCAAATCACGCACACCCCAACCGACTGCGACGCGACCGAGTTTGCACTGAATGGGGAGCATTTGGTAACCGTGTTGTGATTTAACTTGCCTGAGAAAGGTAACCGTGTTGTGTTTTCAATGCAAGCGATTGCGACCGAACGGGGCGCTACCGACACCCCGCCCGGCCTAACCCCGAGCAGGAGATACCCATGCCCGACGCTAACCCGAACCTTACCACACCTCCGCGTCTTACCCTCCATACGGAACCCACGCGGGAGGCAGTGCAACGCCTTCTCACGGCCGCCGCTGGCGATGCCCCGGAGTGGAGCCCCACCGGCCTGGCGCGCGGCTGGACGGCTGCTGTTGCGGCTTATATCGAGGATGATGGCGCCGGCGACGCCCAGTTGCGCACCAACAAACTGTCGGACGCGCAAATGACGCAACTGAACCTGCTCGGCGAGACCGGCAGCCGGCATACCGGCGACATCGCGGCCAAGTTGGCGGTGGTGGTGCTGGAGACCGCCCTGGACAGCCGGGCCGGCGACGCCGCCAGCGCAATCCATCGCATCACCGCCAGCGCGCTCGCCGATGTCGTGCTGTTGGGTGATCGGCCGCTGCCGAGTTTTGCCAGCGTGGCAGTCGAGAGCCACACAGCCGCACTGCCTGCGCCGGAGCCGACATCGAAGCCCGAAGACGCGGCCCGGCATCCTGACGCGGTTCTGCTGGCCGCTTGTGCCTCGTTCGATACCTTGGAGCGGCACTACGTCGCCGGTTTCAGCGGGAAGGGGATGACGCACGACGAGGAAGAGGCACGAAGCGATGCCCTCCAACCGATCCAAAACGCGCAGGAGCCATTGGTGGACATCATCGCTGCCACCCCGGCAAAGACGCTGGAAGGCATCCGGGCGAAGGCTGCGTCGCTGTCGCTGTGGGATGCCGGCGAGATCGAGAAGGACGGCGGCCCGGACGGCGACACCAACGAGAGGCTGCTGGCCAGCCTGATGCGCGACTTGCTGCGGTGCGACGTTCTGCCTGCACCCCCGCAGGCAGCCCCCCTCGTAGACCTCGCCCGGCAGATCGCCGCAGTGCAGCATCAACGCGCCGACTTCGACGATATGGCCATTGCTGCCGGTGGTGGCGAGCGTGATACCGCCGATGATGCACTGACCGCATGCGTCGACCAAGAGATTGCGCTCCGGCAGTTGATCCTGCGCAGCAGTGCCGCCGGGCTGCCCGATGCCACAGCGCAGGTTCATACCGCATTGATGCAGGTGACGATTGCGCGCGAGTGTGAAGAAACGCGCGAGATGCTGGCCGATGTCCTGCGCGGCCTGCGAAGCGCCCTTGCCGTGCTGGCCTCGGCGGCGGGTGTGGACGTTGCCGACTTCGGCGAGTCGCCACATGAGCCAAAGGCCGCCCAATGACCCGCACCGCAAGCCGCGGCTTCGTCTGGCCGGCTCCGTCGAGGATCGGCGGGGATCCTGTCCCGCCGCCGCCACCGCGTGAGCCGGAGCCGCCGGGCTACCCTCCGCCACCGCGTGAGCCTTGGCCGGCGCCGCCCGGCTGACGCCTACCGCCGCAGATACAAAGGCCGCTCCGGTTCACACCGGGGCGGCTCTTTTGTGTGGAGAGGGGATGGGGTGGGCGGCGTGGCCGGCGGCTCACTGTCCATCGTCAACCACCGATGAACAGGGCTATATATTGGACAAATATTGGACATGCCCCAACGGAGTCGGCGCTAACTCATTGAAAACGCTGGTATCCCGTACGAGATTCGAACTCGTGTCGCCGCCGTGAAAGGGCGGTGTCCTAGGCCTCTAGACGAACGGGACGTAGCGCAGGCGGTGGGTAGCGAAGCTGTCGGCGGTGGTCAAGAGCAGGCTGCCTGGATCAGCGTCCGGTGAAGTTCGGGGTGCGCTTTTGCATCCAGGCCTGCTGGCCCTCCTTGAGGTCGGCGCTGCGGCCGTTGGCGGCGGCGCGGGCCTCGATGGCGGCGAGGTCGGCGTTGCCGCGGGCGATGTCATTCAGCGCGCGCTTCATGCCCTGCACGGCGAGCGGGGCGTTGGCGGCGAGGCGGGTGGCAAGCGCGTCGACGTGGGATTCCAGCGCGTCGGGCGCCACCAGGTCGGTGAGGAAGCCGACGCGCAGCAGTTGCGGGCCGTCCAGCTTGTCGCCGGTGAGGAACAGGCGCTTGGCGGTGTCGAGCCCCATGCGGCTGACATAGCGCTGCATGCCGCCGGACTGGTAATGCAGGCCGAGGCGGGCGGCGGGCATGAACATCGCCATGGTGGTGACGCCGATGCGGAAGTCGCAGGCCAGCGCCAGGTCGGTGGAGCCGCCATAGACGCCGCCGTTGAGTGCGGCGATGCTCGGCGGGCGAAGCTGCTCGACACGGTGGGTCAGATCGCCGAAGCCGGCGGTGCTGCTGTCGCGGCCCTCGGCGGCGATCTCGCCGATATGGAAGCCCGACGAGAAGCTCTTGCCGGTGGCGGCGAAGACGACGACGCGGATGGCGTGGTTGGCGTCGATCTCGTCGAGCAGGCGCAGCAACTCGATGATATCCGGCGGCTCGATGCGGTTATGCATCGCCGGACGGTTGAGGCGGATGGTGGCGCGGTGGCCGTCGAGGTGCAGGGTGGGAAGGTCGGACATGGTTCCTCCTAGGAAGCTCTTCTTTTTGTGAACAAAAAAGAAACAAAAAACATTTCATCCAATGGAGTGTACGGATTCTCCGCCACTCCAGTGTTGCAAGGCGGATAAAAAAAGTTTTTTGGTTCTTTTTTTCAAAAAAGAACCCTTAAGTTTTCGGCGGTGCAGGTTGTTTCATCATCGCGCCGGTCATCGGGATGAAGTAGACGCCGACGTCTTTGCGTGAGTGGATCTTGCCTTCGGCGTCCTTGGTGTAGACGTAGAGGAACTGGCCGCGCTTGAAGGGTTGGCCGATCGGGATCAGCGCGCGGCCGCCGGGTTTGAGCTGTTTGAACAGGTCGGGCGGGGCGTATTGGGCGGCGCAGGTGATGATGATCATGTCGAAGCCGCCTTCGACTTCGGGCCAGCCGAAATAGCCGTCGCCGACGCGGGTGTGGACGTTGTCGTAGCCGAGCGGGGTGAAGATCTTGGCGACCGCTTCGCCGAGCGGCTTGATGATCTCGATCGAGTAGGCCTGCTTGACGATGCGGCTGAGCAGGGCGGACTGGAAGCCGCTGCCGGTGCCGATTTCCAGCGTGATGTCATCAGGTTTGGGCGCGGCGACCTGGGTCATGTAGGCCTGGCCGAGATAGTCGGACAGTGCCGAGCCGAAGCCGAGCGCCCAGGGCTTGGGGGTGGCTTCGTAGGCATCGCCGGGGGTGGCGCGGTGGCTGTCGTAGAGGTAGTGGAAATATTCGCGCGGGACCGCATCGAAGGCGGCCATGACGGCGGGGTCGGCGTGGCCGAGGCGGTCCTTGAGGTAGGATTCGATGCGCTTCATGGTGGCCGGCTTGCGGGCCTGGATGGCGTCGAACTGCGGCTGGGTGAGGCTGACCGGGCGGCCGGAGGCGCGCATCGCCGTTTCGTAGGCCGCCAGGGTCCAGCCGGTGGCGGCGTGGGCGCTGGTGGCGAGCAGCGCGGGGGCGGCCAGGGCGGAGGCCACCAGGGCGCGGCGGGTCAGCAAACCATCGGTCACGATGCGGGTTCTCCGGCAAGGGGGCGGGCATGGGGAAACGTGAGGGCGCAGATCACATACAGCAGCAGGGCGGAGAGCAGAACCCGGTCGTAGCCGAATTCGAGCGAGGTGAGGTTGGCCAGCGGGGTGGAGACCACGGAGAAGGCGCCGTTGAGGCCCCAGGCCCAGGGCAGGAAGCCGCCGGAGCCGGCGCGCTGCAGGCCGAGCGGGAATGGCAGGCCGAGGGCGATGGACACCGGGGCGACCGCCAGCAGCACGATGGCGGCGCGCAGCGGCCAGGGCAAAGCCAGGCTGGCCAGCATCGCCGGTTGCAGGAAGCCGAGCAACAGCGCGCCCCAGATGACGATGACGCAGGCCGCCAGCCACATGCCGGTGCGCGGGTTGGCGAAGCGGTGGGCCAGCATGGCGCCGAGGCCGGAGAAGATCAGCATGCCGGTGAGCACCAGCGCGAAGCCGGAGGTGCGGTCGTTGAGGTAGAAGCTGGCGCGCTCGATGGCGAAGATCTCGATGAACAGGAAGCCGAGGCCGAGGGCGGCGAAGTAGATCACCGCGCGGATGGTGCCGCCGCCCGGGGCGCGCAGCCGGCGGTGGCCGGGCAGCATGCGGGCCAGCAGCGGCGCGGCGAGGACGATCAGCGCGATCACGATTGCTTGTGCCAGCACCGCGAGGTTGACCAGCGGGCCGATTTCCGCCTGCGGCAGGATTTCCAGGCGCTGCAGGATGGTGCCGAGATGGGAGAGGCGCAGCACCGCGTAGAACGACGGTCGGTCGTAGGTGATCGGGGCGAGGTTGAAGGCGCGGGCGGATTCGGTGGCATGGCCGAGCAGGATCGGCAGCGCCTCGTCGGCGATGGCGTCGTGCGGGCCGGCGCCGGAGGTGACCTGGCCGGCCTCGAAGGAGACCGCCGGGAGGTCGTTGTAGATGCCGGCGCGGGCGGCGGCGACGTCGATGCCGGGGTAGTAGCTGATATCGAACGAGCGGTCGTCGCAGAATTTGCGGGCGGCGGCGATCTCGGCGGCGGTGAACGGGGCGTTGGACAGCAGCACGCGGACGTTCCAGGCGGACCGGTAGACCAGCACGTGCTGCTCCGGGTGGGGGTAGCCGGCGGCCAGCAGGGCGGCGCGGGCGGTGGCCAGCACGCGGACGGCGTAGGCGGGGAATTCGCGGATCGAGGCCGGGATGGAGACGATACCACCGGGTTTCAGCGCCCGCAGATAGGTGGTCAGCGCCTCGGCGGCGAAGGCACTGGTGTTGGCCTCGGCGGTGTCGAGGAAGTCGGCCGAGAGGTCGATGACGTCGAAGCCGGCCGGGTGGGCGGCGGCGGCGGCGATCGGGCTTTCACCGCCCAGCGTGACGCCGGGGCCGAAGGCGGCGGCCGGGGCCGGGCCGAGGCCGCTGCGCAGGGCGGCGCGCAGCACCGGTTCGGGTTCCAAGGCGAGGATTTGCGCGGCGCCGAGGGTGTGCAGCTCGCCGATGCGGAAGCCGCCGGAGGTGCCGGCCAGCAGCACGCTGGCGTGTGGGTGCAGGATATACGGCAAGGCGGCCAGGGTGGCCGGGGCGTAGGCGGTGTCGAGCGGGCCGGGCTTGGGAAGTGCTGCGATGCGGTTGCCGTCGCGGTAGAGGCCGAAGGCGGGCGGCGGGCCGGGCAGGTTCAGCATGCCGGCATTGTTGGTGAGGTCGGTGTCGACCCGCTCGGTGAAGTCGTCGAGCAGCAGGTAGAGGCCGCGCGGCGAGCGGTGCTCGGCGACCTCGTGGCTGCCGGGGACGTTGGAGGGGGCGTAGATCGCCTTGTATTCGTTGAAGCCGGCCTGGTCGTCGAGCAGCAGCAGGCCGGCGCCGGCCAGCAGCGCGACGCACGCGATCAGCAGCGGCAGGCGGCGGCGGAAGGCGGCGGCGGCCAGCGGCAGCAGCAGGCAGGGCACCAGGTGGAACGGGTGCACCACCGCCATCAGCGCCAGCACCGCCAGCGCGCCGAGGCCGGCGCCGGTGAGGTCGTAGCCGTAGACGCGGCCGATCTCGCGGTCGTGCAGGATGAAGAACAGGCTGACATAGAGGCCGGCCAGGAAGAAGAACGGCAGCAGCGCCGCGTAGTACAGCGCTATGTTCCACAACTGCGGCTCGAAGGTCGCCGGATTCTGCAATTGCAGCGGGTTGAACGGGTTGGTGGTGACGAAATGGAAGCCGATCGCGGCGGCGGCGATCAGCACTGGCGGCAGCCAGGCGAGCAGCGCCGGGCCGATGGCGGCGAAACGGTCCCGCGCCAGGGCGATCACCACGCCGGACAGCGCGAAACCGGCCAGCACGATGGAGATCACCCAGTAGCCGTATTCCGACCATTTCGCGACCGCGAAGTAGCGGGTCAGCGCGATCTCAAAGCCGACGGTGGCCAGCGAGACCAGAAACAGCGGCAGCAGTTCCAGCGCCCGGGCCGGGCGGTTCAACGCCATACGCGCTGCCGGATGAAGCTGGCGAGGCGGGTGTTGAAGCGGGATGCATCGTCGACAAACAGTGCGTGGCCGACATCGTGCAGCACCACGGTCTCGGCGTCCGGATGGTTGGCGGCGAGGTTGGCGGCCTGGCCGGCGAGTTTTGGGCGGACGATATAGAGGATCGGCTTGTGCGTCGCGTAAATGGCGGCTTTCCAATAGGTTCGCGGCACCGGATAGGCGAGCAGCGCGTCGGCGGCCGGCTCCGGGGTGCGCAGTGCGGCGTGGGTCAGGCGGTCGAGCCAGGGGGCGGGCTGCGGATGGGCGAACATGCCGCGGACGAAATTGCGCATCATCACCGGGCGCGGCAGTTTGGGGCCGGCGTGGTAGGGGATGCGGGACGGGGTCGGCGGCGGGTTCTCGCCGACCGAATTGTCGATCAGCACCAGCCCGGCGAGCCGGGCGTCGCCGTGGCTGTGGACATAGGCCAGCGCGTCCAGCACGCCGAGCGACCAGCCGACCAGCAGCACCGGCTGACCGCCGAGGGCTGCGAGCAGTTCGGCGATGTCCTGGCCGCGGCGGGTCTGGTCGTAGCCGGTGGCGGCGATCTGGCTATCGCCCTGGCCGCGCGGGTCGAAGGCGATGACCCGGTAGGTGCGGGAGAAATAGGCGATCTGCCGACTCCAGATCCAGGCCGGCATGGTCCAGCCGGGGACCAGGACGATGGTGTGGGCGTTCGGCGGGCCAGCCGTGGTGTAATGCAGGCGGACGCCGTCCGAGGTGAGGAAGAAGCGGTCCTTCGGCGCCGGCGCGGACGCGGCCGCAGCCTGGGGCGCGCGGAGGGCGACTCCGGCCAGAATCGCTGCAAGGGCTGCCCGTCTGTGCATGGCGTCAACTGCCTTGCCGGCTGTTATGCTGTCAACCAAACTCCTGCGGTGCCGATGATGCCCGACGATCCCGAGCCGCCTTCCCGCCGCAACGCGCTGCTCGCCATGGTGGCGATCCTGCTGCTGGTGCTGGGCGGCATCTGGCTGGCGCGGGTGCTGCACGACAGCGGCCGGCTGGAGGATTGCCTGATGGCCGGGCGGCGCAACTGCACGGTGATCCACGGCACGCCGTGACGCCGCAGGATTATGCGGCAAACTGTAACACTCCTGTTGCGAAACGCCGCGCGCTGCGCTCCACTGTGGCCACGGCCCGTACCGAGGCCGGCGCAGGAGGAGAGACCAAGCATGACCCGATATCTGGCGGCCCGGCTGCTGGCGGTGGCGGTGGGCGCATTCGCGATGTCCGGCGTCGCCAAGCCGGCGGCCGCCGAGGGCACCGTCGTCGTCTATTGCGGTGTCGACGAGAAATGGTGCCGCGGCATGATGACCGCGTTCACCAAGCAGACCGGCGTTACCGCCGAGATGACCCGGCAGAGCAGCGGCGAGATCTACGCGCGGCTGCGGGCCGAGAAGGATAATCCGCGCGGCGACGTGTGGTGGGGCGGCACCGGCGACCCGCATCTGCAGGCGGCCGAGGAAAAGCTGACCGAGGAATACAAATCACCCAGCCTGGAGAAACTGCGCGACTGGGCGCAGCGGCAGGCGGCGCGGTCGCACTACCGCACCGTGGGCATCTACATGGGCGCGCTGGGCTTCGGCTATAACACGGAGGAGATGGCGCGGCGCAAGCTGACCCCGCCGGCCTGCTGGGCGGACCTGACCAAGCCGGAATTCAAGGGCGAGGTGCAGGTGGCCGACCCGAACTCGTCGGGCACCTCGTACACCATGCTGGCGACCATGGTGCAGTTGCTCGGCGAGGACCAGGCGTTCGACTACCTCAAGAAGCTCAACGTCAACGTCAACGAATACACCAAGAGCGGCGCGGCGCCGGCGATGGCGACCGGCCAGGGCGAGACGCTGATCGGCATCGCCTTCCAGCACGACGTGGTGATGGTGGCGCTGCAGCATAAGCCGGTGAAGGTGGTGTCGCCGTGCGAGGGCACCGGGTTCGAGATCGGCTCGATGAGCCTGGTGAAGGGCGGGCCGCACCCGAAGGAGGCGAAGATTTTCTACGAGTGGGCGCTGAGCGCCGGCGCGCAGGGGATCGCACCGCAATTCGGCAGCTATCAGGTGTCGTCCAATGCCGCGGTGGCGCCGGCCAAGGAGTCGCCGGACCTCAGCAAGATCAAGCTGATCGACTATGACTTCGCCAAATACGGCTCGACCGCCGAGCGGACCCGGCTGCTGTCGCGCTGGACCCGCGAGGTGAAGGGCGCGGCGCGCTGAGCGCTTTGCTGATGCAGGCAAGCACGGGCCGGCCAGCACCGAGCCGGCCCCTGCTGGGCTGGTTGGTGCTGGCCGCTGCGGCGGTGCTGCTGCTGCCGTGGTACGGGCTGGAGCATCCGCTGCGGGCGGTGTTCGAGGGCCAGGCGCAGGCACGGCCGGTGCTGTGGCAGGGGCTGGCCGGCGGGCGGGCGTGGCTGCTGCCGCTGCTGGTGCTGCCGGTGCTGGGGCTGTGGGCGGCGTGGCGGCGGCAGCCGAGGCTGCTGGTGACAGCCGCGCTGCTGGGGCTCGGCTGGATGGTCGGCGAGGCGCTGGCGGTCACCCTGCATGGCTGGGGCTATGGCTGGCTGACCGCGCTGTTCGGGCCGGGGCCGAAGCAGGCGGCGCTGGGCTGGGGGGCGCTGGCCTATGCGCTGGCCGGCGTGGCGCTGCTGGCGCAGGGGCTGGCGCGACTCGGCTGGCTGCGCGGCGACGCCTTCGTGCTGGGGGCGATCCTGGGGCTGGCGGCAGCCCTGGTGGTGTTCGTCGGCTGGCCGGTGTCCGTCGTGCTGGTGTCGGCGGTGCGCGACAATAACGGCGCCTTCGCACCGGAAATGCTGGCCGCCAAGCTGTTCGACCGCACGATATGGGGGCTGGATTGCCTGGCCGGCGGGCGCAGTTGTGGGGTGGCGTGGAACACCCTGGCGCTGGCGCTGATCGTCGGCGTGCTGTCCACCCTGCTCGGGCTGGCCACCGCATTGCTGGCGCTGCGCACCCGGTTTCCCGCCAAGGGGCTGCTGCGGATTCTGTCGCTGCTGCCGGTGATCACGCCGCCATTCGTGATCGGGCTGGCGCTGATCCTGATGTTCGGGCGCGGCGGCTTCATCACCACCTTCCTGGCGGTGCATTTCGACATTCCGCGCAGCCGCTGGCTGTACGGCCTGCCGGGGGTGGCGATCGCCCAGGTGCTGGCGTTCACGCCGATCGCCTTCCTGGTGCTGGCCGGGCTGGTGCAGGGCGTGGCGCCGAGCATGGAGGAGGCGGCGCAGACGCTGCGGGCGTCGCGCTGGCATGTGTTCCGCACCGTCACCTGGCCGCTGATCCGGCCGGGGCTGGCCAATGCGTTCCTGGTGGCGTTCATCGAGAGCCTGGCGGATTTCGGCAATCCGCTGGTGCTGGGCGGCAACTACAACGTGCTGTCGACCGACATCTTCTTCGCCGTGGTGGGGGCGGCGCATGACCAGGGGCGGGCGGCGGTGCTGGCGCTGGTGCTGCTGGCGTTCACGCTCGGCGCCTTCGTGGTGCAGCAGCGCTGGGTGGGCGAGGCCGGCTATACCACCGTTACCGGCAAGGGCGAGGGCGGCATCTCGCCTCCCCTGCCCGGCTGGCTGGGGGCGGCGTGCTACGGCACGGTGCTGCCGTGGCTGGGGTTCACCGTGGTGGTCTACGCGATCATCCTGGCCGGCGGGTTCGTCGCCGATATCGGCCGCGACAACACGCCGAGCCTGCAATATTTCTGGACCGCGTTCTCGGTGGAGCGCGGCGTTGGCGGCTGGTTCCTCAGCGGTTCCGGCTGGAGTTCGCTGATCACCACGATGGAACTGGCGCTGGTGGCGATGCCGATCACCGCCGCATTGGGCATTCTGGCGGCGTGGCTGCTGGCGCGGCAGCGCTTCGCCGGGCGCGGGGTGTTCGAGGTGCTGGCTATGATGAGTTTCGCCATCCCAGGCACGGTGATCGGCGTCAGTTATATCCTGGCGTTCAACGTGCCGCCGCTGGAACTGACCGGGACGGCGGCGATCCTGGTGCTGTCCTTCGTGTTTCGTAATATGCCGGTGGGAATTCGCGCCGGGCTGGCCAGCCTGGGGCAGATCGACCGCAGCCTGGACGAGGCCTCGCTGACCTTGCGCGCCAACAGCCTGCGCACGCTCCGGCTGGTGATCCTGCCGATATTGCGGCCGGCGATCATCGCTGCCCTGGTCTACAGCTTCGTGCGGGCGGTGACGGCGGTCAGTGCGGTGATCTTTCTCACCACGGCGCAGTATAATCTGGCCACGGTGTATATCGTCGGCCGGGCGGAGATCGGCGAATACGGGCTGGCGCTGGTGTATTCGGCGGTGCTGATCCTGGTGATGGTCGGCGTGCTGGTGGCGATCCGCGCCGTCGTCGGCGAACAGGCGCTGGGCCGGCGCAACATGATGGGACAGCCATGAGCGCTACCGCTACAGCCGCCGAGGCGGCAACCGTCGAGTTTCGTGGCGTCACCAAGCGCTACGGCGCCTATCCGGCGGTGGACGACATCAGCTTCAGCATCGCCCGCGGCACGCTGGTGACGCTGCTGGGGCCATCCGGCTGCGGCAAGACCACCACGCTGCGGCTGATCGCTGGGCTGGAGATGGCCAGCGCCGGGCGCATCCTGATCGGCGGCGAGGACGTGACCAACCTGTCCGCCGCGTCGCGCGACGTGTCGATGGTGTTCCAGTCCTACGCGCTGTTTCCGCATATGACGGTGCTGCAGAATGTCTGCTACGGGCTGCTGGCCTCCGGCGTGAAGCAGCGGGCGGCCGAGACGCAGGCGCGGGCCAAGCTGGAGACCGTGGGGCTGACCGGGCTGGAGGCACGGCGGCCGAGCGAACTCTCGGGCGGGCAGCAGCAGCGGGTGGCGGTGGCGCGGGCGATCGTGCTGGAGCCGAAGGTACTGCTGTTCGACGAGCCGCTCTCTAACCTCGATGCCAGGCTGCGGCGGCATGTGCGCGACGAAATCCGCGCGCTACAGCAGGAGCTGGCGCTCACCGTGGTGTATGTGACGCATGACCAGGAGGAGGCGCTGGCGGTCTCCGACCGGATCATCGTGATGGGGCAGGCGCGGATCGCCCAGGACGGCACGCCGCGCGAGCTGTACGAGCAGCCGGCCAGCCGGTTCGTGGCGGATTTCATCGGCAACGCCAACCTGCTGCCGGTGGTGCTGGCCGGGCGCGAGGGGGCGATGGCGCGGGTGACGCTGGGCGGGGTGCAGTTGCTGCTGGCGCATCACGGGGCGGCCGACGGGCCGGCAGTGCTGGCGGTGCGGCCGAACGCGGTGCGGCTGCTGCCGCTGGTGGCAGGCTCCGGCGTGGTCGGCGCCAGCCTAACCGGTGTGGTGCGCAAGGCGGCCTATCTCGGCGGCCATATGGAATACGAGGTGGCGCTGGAGGGCCTGGCCGAGCCGGTGTTCGTGACCAGCACCGAGGTCGCCGGGCCGCTGCATGCCGGGGCGGCGGTGCGCGCGGCGTTCGACGGGTCCGGCCTGGCGCTGGTGCCACCGGACTGAGGCGGCTTGTCGCCCCCTGCGGCCCGCCCTAGGCTCGTATCGGCAGCACGCTCTGGGAGGGGCAGACATGAAACTCGGCGCGGCGATCGCGGAAATCATGAAGCGGGAGGGGATCGAGATCCTCACCGGCTATCCGGTCAACCATCTGATCGAGTATGCGGCGGCGGCCGATATCCGCCCGGTGATGGTGCGCCAGGAGCGGATCGGCCTGCATATGGCCGATGCGATCAGCCGGATGACCTCCGGCAAGACCATCGGCGCGTTCTGCATGCAGCACGGGCCGGGGGCGGAGAACGCCATGGGCGGCGTGGCGCAGTGCTACGGCGAGAGCGTGCCGGTGCTGGTGCTGCCGATGGGCTACCCGCGGCGGCTGGCGCATATCGACCCGAACTTCAATTCCACCTCGGCGATGCGGCCGTATGTCAAATTGTCGGAGCCGGTCAACATCGCCGCAGAGGTGTGCAACATCTTCCGCCGCGCCTTCACCGCGCTGCGCAATGGGCGCGGCGGGCCGGTGATCGTGGAAATCCCCGCCGATATGTGGGGCGAGGAAGTTGCCGAACCGCTGGACTACACGCCGGTGCTGTCCACCCGCTATGGGCCGGACCCGGTGCATGTGGCGGAAGCGGCGAAGCTGCTGATCGGCGCCAAGAACCCGATGCTGTATGCCGGCCAGGGGGTGCACTACGCGCAGGCCTGGCCGCAACTGAAGAAGCTGGCCGAGTTGCTGGCGTTGCCGGTGATGACCAGCCTGGGCGGCAAGAGCAGTTTCCCGGAGACGCATCCGCTGTCGCTCGGCTCGGCCGGGGTGTCGATGCCGCGGGCGGTGACCGAGTTCCTCGCCAAGGCGGATGTGATCCTCGGCGTCGGCTGCAGCTTCACCGAGAGCAATTTCGCGGCGAAGATCCCGGGCGGCAAGACCATCATCCACGCGACGCTGGACCCGGCGCATCTGAACAAGGATGTGGCGGTGAAGATCGGGCTGGTCGGCGATGCCGGGCTGACGCTCGACGCGCTGCTGGCCGAGATCGGCAAGACGGTGACCGCACCGCGCGATGCCACGGCGGTGGCGGCGGTGATCAAGGCCAGCCATGACGAATTCCTCGCCAAGTGGCTGCCGAAACTGACCAGCAACGAGGCGCCACTGAACCCCTACCGGGTGCTGTGGGACTTGCAGCACACGGTGGACATGGACAACGTGATCATCACCCACGACGCCGGCAGCCCACGCGACCAGCTTTCGCCGCTGTGGAAGTCGACCACGCCGCTATCCTATATCGGCTGGGGCAAGACCACGCAGCTGGGCTACGGGCTGGGGCTGGCGATGGGGGCGAAGCTGGCGAAACCGGACAAGCTGTGCATCAACGTCTGGGGCGATGCGGCGATCGGCTTCACCGGCATGGACTTCGAAACCGCGGTGCGCGAGCGCATTCCGATCATGTCGATCCTGCTGAACAACTTCTCGATGGCGATCGAACTGAAGGTGATGCCGATCTCGACCGAGAAATACCGCTCGACCGACATCTCCGGCGACTACGCGGCGATGGCGCGCGCGTTCGGCGGCTACGGCGAGCGGGTGACCAGGCCGGAGGACATCATCCCGGCGATCAAACGCGGCATCGAGAAAACCAAGCAGGGGATTCCGGTGCTGCTGGAGTTCATCACCTGCAAGGAGACCGAGGTGGCGCGGCCGGGGAGTTAAGGAAGCAGCGCTTTTTTGTAAAAAAGCGCGCAAAAAACTTCATCCCCTGGAGTCTCCGGTGGTGGTCCGGACTCCAGGGGATGAAAAGTTTTTTTGCTTCTTTCCGTTCACAAAAAGAAGGCCTTACCTTGCGTTTTCTTTTTCATGTTGCAGCAACCACGCCTTGCGCTCCAGCCCGCCGCCGTAACCGGTGAGGGTGCCGTCGCTGCCGATCACCCGGTGGCATGGCACCACGATCGAGATCGGGTTGGCGCCGTTGGCGGCGCCGACGGCGCGGATGGCGGTGGGGCGGCCGATGCTGGTGGCGAGGCGGGCGTAGTTGGTGGTGGCGCCGGCCGGGATCTGGCGCAGCGCGGCCCAGACCTGGTTCTGGAATGGGGTGCCGGCGGCGTCGACCGGCAGGTGGTCGATGGCGGTGACGTCGCCGGCGAAGTAGGCGGCGAGACTGGCGGTGGCGTCGGTGGGGTCGTCGGCCGGGGTTGGCGTCTGGTCATGATATTGGCGGCGCAGCGAGGCGCACATGCGCTCGGCGTGGTCCTCGAATTCCAGCGCGCAGAGGCGGGTGCCGTCGGTGACCAGCAGGATGTCGCCGATCGGCGATGGCGCGCGGCTAAGCAGCAGTTTCAAGCGGCTTCTCCTGGGTGGGCGTCAACGGGTCGGAGGCCCAGAGGTGCAGTGCGGCGTAGGCGCGCCAGGGGCGCCAGGCGGCGGCGTGGGCCAGCAGCGTCTTGGCGGTGGGGCGGCCTTCCGCGGTCGCCATGGCGCGCATCAGGCCGATATCGGCGGCCGGAAAGGCGTCCGGCTCGCGCAAGGCGCGCATGGCGATGTACTGCGCGGTCCATTCGCCGATGCCAGGCAGTGCCACCAGGCGGGCGATGGAGTCTTCGAGGCCCTGGCCGGGGTCGAATAGCTGCGGGTCGGCGGCGGCGGCCCGGGCCATGCCGCGCAAGGCGGCGCCGCGGGTGCGCGGCATGCCGAGGGTCAGCGCCAGGTCGGCGTCGGCGATGTGCTGCGGGGCCGGGAAGACATGGGTGAGGCCGTCCTGCGGTTCCGGCAGCTTCGTGCCGTAGAGGCCGGCCAGCTTGCCGGCGAGCTTGGTGGCGCCGGCGACGGTGATCTGCTGGCCAAGGATGGCGCGCACGGCGAGTTCGAAGCCATCCCAGGCGCCTGGCACCCGCAGCCCGGGGCGCAGTGCTGTCAGGCGGGCGAGATGCGGGTCGGTGGCGAGGTGTTCGACGATCAGTGCCGGGTTGGCGCCGAGGTCGAATATCCGCCGGATGCGGGCGACGATGATCGGCAGCGCGGCCCGGTCCGGGAAGCGGATGGCGGCGAGCAGCGCCGGTCCCTGCTTCGCCGGACGCACGGTGAAGCTGCCGACCGCGCCGCCGAGGGTGATGCTGCGAGCGTAACCGCCGCCCTGCACCACCTCGACGCCGGGGATCGCGCGGGCGGCGAGGAAGCCGATGATGCCGGCCCAGTCATAGGGCGGCCGATAGGCCAGCCGCAGTTCCACGGTTGAACCGGTCAGCGCTGGCTTCGCGCGGCGCAGGCCGCCCAGCGGCCGGCCATACAGCGCCTGCAGGGTCGCATTGAGCGCGTCGATGCTGCCGAAGCCGGACGCCAGCGCCACCTCGGCCAGCGGCAACGCGGTGTCGGTGATCAGCTGCTTGGCAAACAGCGTGCGGCGGGTCTCGGCCACCGCGTTCGGTGAGGCGCCGAGATGTTGCTGGAACAGGTCGCATAACTGCGGCGCGTCGGTGCCCAGGCGCCGGGCCAGGGCGTCGACGCCGCCGGCCTCCAGTGTGCCCTCGGCGATCAGCGCCAGTGCCCGGCGCAGGGTGGCCGGGGTGTCAGGCCAGGTGGTGATCTCGGGCATGGTCTCCGGCCGACAGTGCAGGCAGGGGCGGAAGCCGGCCTGCTGCGCCGCCGCGGCGCTGGCCACGAACACCATGTTCTCGCGCTTCGGCGGCCGCGCCGGGCAGGTCGGGCGGCAATAGATGCCGGTGGTGCGCACGCAGGTGAAGAAGCGCCCGTCGAAGCGGGCATCCCGTGCCAGCAATGCGCGATAGCAGGCGTCGCGGTCGTGATGCATGGCGGCAGTATGGCCTTGATCACGAATGCGGCAAGGCCGGGCCGGGCGATGCGAAAACCAATGGAACCGGGGGCGATTCCAATCGCATACTGCGGCGACCGATACGGAGGGACCAATGTCCGACGAAACCATCCGCGTGGCGCCGCAACCGCCCCCCGCGGTGCCGGCCCAGACCTTTCCGCTGGCCACCCGCGACGCCTCATTCAGCAACGCCGCCGGCCTGCTGATCCAAAGCATGCCGTACGCGCTGGCGCGGTTCGGCGTGCTGCTGGCCGCCTCCGTGGTGTCGCTGATCTGGCTGGTGATCACGCTCGGTGGCACCGCGTTTCTCGGCAACCACGTGGCCAGCGTGTTCGGCCTAGTCTGGCTGGTCGGCTGCCTGGCGGTGGCCGGCTTCGTCTGGGGCACGCTGCTGCGCTACGTGCTGCACCTCATCGAGTGCGGCCATGTCGCGGTGCTGACCGAACTCATCACCAGGGGGTCGCTGCCCTCCGGCGGCGAGCCAATGTTCGCCTATGGCAAGCGCATCGTCACCGAGCGGTTCGGGCAGGCCAACGTGCTGTTCGGCCTCAACATGCTGGTGCGCGGCATCGTGCAGGCGTTCCATCGCACGCTGGACTGGATCGGCGACATCCTGCCGCTGCCGGGCCTCGAATCGCTGTCCCGCCTGATCAACATCGTGCTGCGCGCCGCCACCCGCTACCTCGACAAGGTGATCTTCTCCTACTCGCTGGCCCGGCCCGGCATCGACGCCTGGCAGGCCAGCCGCGAAGGGCTGGTGTATTACTGCCAGAACGCCAAGCCGGTGCTGAAGACCGCGCTGTGGTCGGTGGTGCTGGAATACGTCACCAGTGCCGTGCTGTGGCTGCTGCTGCTGGTGCCGGCCGGGCTGATCACCTACGCGCTGCCGGCCGCCTCGCGCGAATGGGGCGGCATCGTCACCATCGTGGTGGCACTGCTGCTGCTCGGGCCGCTGCGCGCGGCGTTCATCAAGCCGGTGTTCCTGATCATGATGATGGTGCGCTTCCACGCCGCCATCGAGGGCCAGGCAGTGAACCCGGAATGGGACGCGCGGCTGGCCGGGATTTCCGACAAGTTCCGCACCCTCGGCCAGAGGGCGGCATTTGCATAAAAAGGAAGCACTTCTTTTTGTGAACAAAAAGAAGCAAAAAAACTTTTCATCCATTGGCGTCCGGACCAAGGCCCGAGACTCCAATGGATGAAGTTTTTTGCGCGCTTTTTTACAAAAAAACGCTGCTTACTTGCCTTTCAACGCCGCCACATACCCCCGATTCCAGGTCGGGCAGATCATCACCTCGTTGATCACCACGTGCTTCGGCAGGCAGGCGATGTAGCGGATCAGGTCGCCGACATCTTCGGACTGGGCCATCTGCGCCCGCTCCTCCTTGGTGATCGGCACCGGCCGCTTGTCGAGGATCGGGGTGGCCACCTCGCCCGGCAGCACCGCCGAGCAGCGGATGCCGTGGATGCATTCCTGCATGTTGACGGTGTGGCACATCGCCACCACGCCGTGCTTGGCCGCGGTGTAGGCGGCGCCGGAGAGCCCGCTGATCCAGCGCCCGGCCATGCTGGCGGTGACGATCACCTGGCCGTCCTGCTGCGCCCGCATCATCGGCAGTGCTGCGATGATGCAATAGAAGGCGCTGGAGAGATTGCCGTGGATCACCGTGTCCACGCCCTCGAAGCTCATGTTGCTCCACTCGCGCTCGCGGATGTTGAGCCCGGCATTGGCGACCAGGATATCCAGCCGGCCGAGATCGGCCTTGATCCAGGCCGCGATCGCCGCAACCTCGGCTGAAACCATCAGGTCGCCCGGCCGCACATGCGCCCGCCCGCCGGCCGCCGTGATCCGGGCCGCGACAGTGTCGAGCGGTGCGCGCCGGCGGCCGGTCAGCACGATCTCGGCACCTTCCTCGGCCAGCAGCAGCGCCGCCGCCTCGCCGATGCCGCTGCCGGCGCCGGTCACCCAGGCAATCTTGCCACTCAGTCGCACCATATCCGTTCCCCCGGTTCGCTGTTCAGTTCGGTCGCTCACTTGTGGCGTGCCGGCTAACGTGTTGGAGTCTCCCTCGCGGGGGGATCGCTGCCAACACGCCGCCGCACGCGCATCCCCGGGAGCAGACATGAAAATCACCGCGATTGATACCCTGCGCGCCGATGCCGGATGGCGCATGTTCTCGTTCCTCAAGATCACCACCGACAGCGGTGCGATCGGCTGGTCGGAGTTCAGCGAGAGTTTCGGCAGCGCCGGGCTGGCTGACGTGATCGAGGCACTGGGAGCGACGCTGATCGGGCGCGACCCACGCCCCAGCGAGCACATCATGGCCTATCTCAACGTGCTCACCCGGCAGGCGCGCGGCGGGCTGAACCAGCAGGCGATCGCGGCGATCGAGAATGCGCTGCTGGATATTCGCGGCAAGGATCTCGGCATTTCGGTGGCTGCGCTGTTCGGCGGCCCGGTGCGCAGCCGCATCCCGGTCTACTGGTCGCATATGAGCAGCTACCGGGTGCGCAATGCGGAACTGGTCGGCGCCAAGAAACTGCGCGGCTATGACGACATTGCCCGCCATGCCGAGGAAATCCGCAAGCTGGGCTTCCGGGCGATGAAGACCAATATCATGGGTTGGGATGGCGAGGCGCTGTTCAGCTTCGGCGCCGGGTTCGGCCGCAGCGAGGGCTGGCCGGAGCTGAACTGGTCGCCGCAGGCGCTGCGCTACGTGCGCGACACGCTGGGCGCGCTGCGGGCCGGTGCCGGGCCGGATGTGGGGGTGATGCTGGACACCAATTTCCACTTCAAGACCGAGGGCTTCCGCCGGGTTGCCGATGCAATCGCGCCGTACGACCTGACGTGGCTAGAGATTGACCAGCACGACGCCGCCTCGCTGGCCTCGATCCGCGCCATGGCGCCCTGCCCGATCGCCTCCTGCGAGACGCTGCACGGCCGGCGGGACTTCAAGCCGTTCTTCGAGGCCTACGCGATGGATGTGCCGATCATCGACGTGATCTGGAACGGCCTCGGCGAGGCGGTGAAGATCGCCGCGATGGCCGAGGTCTACGAAATGAACGTGGCGCCGCATAATTTCTACGGCCATCTGTGCAGCGTGATCAGCGCCAGCCTGTGCGCCATCGTGCCGAATTTCCGCATGATGGAGATCGACATCGACAGCGTCGCCTGGCGCGACGAGTTCTTCACCACCATCCCGCAGATCGACAACGGCGAATTCGTGCTGCCGAGCGGCCCCGGTTGGGGCATCGAGGTCAACGAAGCCGCCGTCCGCGCCCGCCCGCCGAAGGGCTGAAGCAAGGCAGGATCTCAAAGAAACGTAGAGGCGAAGAGAAAGAAATCTTCAGCCCTGGCTTGCTTCTCTCCGCCTCTACGTCTCCTTGTGAATCTGCTTGCTTTCTCGCTCACCTCCCCACCCGATCGCCAAAAGAGGAAACCAAACGTGGCCAAATTCAAGATCTACACCCCCGCCGGGGCCAGCTTCAGCACCGCGCCGGTGGACTACGTCTACGAGTCAGAAGCCCTCGCCAACCTGGATTGCGAGATCATCGAAGGCCCGGCCAACGAGGACGGCTTCATCGCCGTCGCGAAAGATGCCGACGCGATCTATGCCAAGGGCATGCCGATCAGCAAAAAAATCATCGACAGCCTCACCCGTTGCCGCACCATCACGCTGGGCAGCGTCGGCGTTGACTCGGTTGATGTCGCCGCCGCCACCGCGAAAGGCATCCCCGTCACCAACTGCCCGGACACCTTCATCGAGGAGGTCGCCGACCATCTGATGATGCTGCTGCTCGGCTGCTTCCGCGACGTGCTGAACCAGGACCGCCTGGTGCGCGACGGCAACTGGCGCCAGGGCCGCACCCCGCTGCTGCAGATGCCGCGCCTGATGGGCCAGACCCTCGGGCTGATCGCCTTCGGCCACGTCGCCCGCGCCGTCGCCCGCCGGGCGCTGCCGTTCGGCCTGATCGTCAAGGCCTATGACCCGTTCATCGAGGAACTGGTGATGATCGAGCACGGCGTGCTGCCGGCGACGCTCGACGAGGTGATGGGCTGCGACTTCGTCTCGATGCACGCCCCGGCCACCCCCGAGGCGCAGGGCATGCTGACCGCCAAACAGTTCCGCAAGATGAAGAAGACTGGCTTCTTCCTCAATGTCGGCCGCGGCCCGACGGTCAACGAGGCCGACCTGATCCAGGCGCTGGAGGAGAAATGGCTGGCCGGCGCCGGGCTGGACGTGCTGCAGGTGGAGCCGCCGCGCCAGGACAACCCGCTGCTGGCGATGAAGAACGTGATCTTCTCCGCCCACACCGCCTCCGCCTCCGCCCGCTTCGACCCGGCCCGCAAGCGCCGCGTCGGCCAGGAACTGGCGCTGGCGCTGACCGACCGCTGGCCGATGAGCTGCGTCAACCCGACCGTGCTGCCGAAACTCGACCGCCGCCGCTGGCAGCCGATCTCGATGGAGCGCGGGCCGAACAGCTAAGGAAGGAAGCAGCGCTTTTTTGAAAAAAAGCGCGCAAAAAACTTTATCCCTTGGAGTCCCAAACTCCAGGGGATGAAAAGTTTTTTTGCTTCTTTTTGTTCACAAAAAGAAGACCTATTCTTGATTATCATGAATGCCGAGTTCGACACGCTGATGGCCCGCGCCGGCATCGCGATCCCCGACGATCGCCGCCCCGCCCTGCTGGCCGCGTTTGTGGACCTGCGCGCCGCTCTGGCGCTGCTGGAGGATGCCGAGGCCGAGCCGGCGCATGTGTTCCGGCCGGACCCGCTGGGCGGCGGATGAACACACCGGGCGCGGCGGCGAAGGCGGCGATACGGCGGATCAACGCGGTCGATCACCTGCTCGACGCCTTCATCACCGTCACCCCGGCGCGCGCCATGGCCGAGGCCCGCATGGTCGAGGCGCGTTTGGCCGAGGGCGGGGCGCCGGGGCTGCTCGCCGGCGTGCCGTATGCGCTGAAGGATATCTACGACACCGCCGGCATCCGCACTACCTGCCACTCGAAGCTGCGCGAAGAGCATGTGCCGGCGGCCGACTGCCACGTCGCCGAGCGGCTGCGGCTGGCCGGAGCGCTGCTGGTCGGCAAGACCGGCACCCATGAATTCGCCATCGGCGGGCCGAGTTTCGACCTGCCGTTCCCGCCGCCGCGCAACCCGTGGAACCGCGAGCACGTGCCGGGTGGCTCCTCGTCCGGCTCGGCAGCCGCGGTGGCTTCCGGCATGGTGCGCTTCGCCATGGGCTCGGACACCGGCGGCTCGATCCGCCATCCGGCGGCCTATTGCGGCGTGGTCGGGCTGAAGCCCAGCTACGGCCGGGTCAGCCGGCGCGGCGTGTTTCCGCTGGCCTGGAGCATGGACCATTGCGGCCCGCTGGCCGCCACCGTGCGCGACGCCGCGCTGGCGCTGCAGGTGGTGGCCGGCCACGATCCGCTCGATCCCGGCAGCGCCGAGGTGGCGGTGGGGGACTATCTGAGCCATCTGGAAGCCGGCGTCGCCGGCCTGCGCATCGGAATTCCGCGCGGCTGGTTCGCGGCCCAACCAGGAGCCGACCCGGAGGCGCTGACGGCTATCGACCACACCGCCGATGTCCTGCGCGAGGCCGGCGCCCGGGTGGAAGACGTGGCACTGCCGGACTATGCGCTGTTCTCCGCCGCCGGCCGGGTGATCCTGCACGCCGAGGCGTTCGCCGTGCATAGGAATGCATTGCGCACCCGGCCGCAGGACTATGGCCGCGTCGCCTTCCAGCGCCTGGCGCTCGGCGCCACGCTCACCGCCGCCGATCTGCTACAGGCCCAGCGCAAGCGCCGCGAACTGACTGACGCGGTGAACACCCAGCTCGCCCGCTACGACGCGCTGCTGACCGCCAATGTGCTGATCCCGGCGCCACGCTTCGACACCCAGCCCGACGCGATGGCATCAGGCGCGCCGGTGCAGATGATCCAGTTCAACCTCACCGGCCACCCGGCGCTGGCGCTGCCGACCGGGCTGCACAGCAACGGCTTGCCGCTCGGCGTGCAACTTGCCGGGCGGCGGTTCGACGAGGCGACCCTGCTCCGTATCGGCAGGGCGGTGGAACGCAACAGCGGCTGGGAGCAATGCCCCCGGCCGCCATTGTACCAGGCCTAGGCGGCCGCCTTCTTGCGCCCGCCCTTCTTCGTCGGCGGCGCCGGCTCGGCGGCAGGGCGGCGGCCGAGGCCGATCTGCTTGGCCAGCGCGGAGCGGCGATTGGCGTAATCCGGCGCCACCATCGGATAATCCGGCGGCAGGCCCCAGCGCTCGCGGTATTGCTGCGGCGTCATCTTGAAGGCGGTGGCCAGGTGGCGCTTCAGCATTTTCAGCTTCTTGCCGTCCTCCAGGCAGACGATGTGGTCGGCGAACACCGACTTCTTGATCGGCACCGCCGGCACCAGCGCCGCAGCCGGTTCCGCCACCCGGCCCACGCCCGACAGCGTGGCAAACACCGAGCGGATCAGCCCCGGAAGGGCATCGGATTGTATCGAGTTGTGCGATACATGCGCGGACACGATTTTGGCCGTCAGGCCCAGCAGCCGAGAATCGGCAGCATCGTCGCTCATTTCGGTCGATATCCCCATAAAAACTGCAATATAGGCGTCAAGAGGTTACGCGGGCAACTATCAGCTTACTGCATGCACCGGAATCTGGCGGCAAACAACATCAAATTCCTTACCAACGCGCGTCGCAGGCGAAATTTCGCCGGTCCGGGCGGTTTTTCCCGGCATTGCGCCGGTTTTGCCGCCGAATCCGCCCATCCCGGCGCCCGTCTTGCAGCCTGTCACTTCCGCTTCGCCGGGCGCGCGGCCATGATACCGCCGCGGCAGAACAGAATGCGGGAGCGGCACCAGCGTGGGCGGCGGACGAATCGACAGGATCGACCTCAACATCCTGGCGCAGCTGCAGCGCCAGGGGCGGATGACCAATGTCGAACTGGCCGCCACGGTCGGGCTGTCACCGAGCCCCTGCCTGCAACGCACCCGGCGGCTGGAGGAAGCCGGATACATCACCGGCTACAGCGCATTGCTGGACCTGGGCAAACTGGGCGAATCGGTCGTGGTGTTCACCGAGGTGACGCTGAACGACCACCGGCGCGAGGATTTCGGTCGCTTCGAGTCAGCGCTGGCGAAGGTGGAGGAGGTGGTGGAGTGCCACCTGGTCAGCGGCGGCTATGACTACCTGATCAAGTTCACCACGCGCGGCGTGGCGCATTACCAGGCGGTGATCGAGGGGCTGCTGGAGCGACAGGCCGGGATCGCCAAGTATTTCAGCTATATCGTGATCAAGACCCCGATCGCCCGGGCACATCTGCCATTGCGCAAGCTGTTTTCCCCAGACGGCTGAGCGGCATCAGCCAATAGATATGGCGCATGATTGTCATGCGCCGTACCTATCGGCCGCGATCAGCACCAGCCGAGCGCCGGGGCAACCCTGGTCGCGAACAGCTCGATCGAGCGCAGGATGAAGGGGTGCGGCGGGTCGGCGGAATGCACCTGCACCGCGACCTCGGTGGCGCGCTCCAGCGTGGTGTCGGCGGCCAGCGAGTCCACGATCTGCTCCACCGTGCCGATATGGGCGTCGTAGCGGGCGATCATCGCCTCCAGTGGTTCGTCGGGCGCATCGCGGCCGATGCCCCGGATGCGGGCGACGAAGCGGCGCAGCCCGGCCTCGGCGAGCCGGCGTGCCTCGGCGGCATCATCGGCGACGAACACGCTGCGCGAGCCCATGATGCGCGGCGCCACGCCAGGCGGCAGGGCGGCCAGATAGGCGTCGATGATCGGGTTCTGGATCTCGGCCAGGCCGGCGCCGGCGGCATCGGCCGGGCGCGGCTGGGTGCGCGACAGCATCAGGCCGTCGCCGGCCGCCCCGGCGCGGCTTCCGCCGTCCACCGAAAAGGTGGCCTGCCAGACCCGGCGGTCGAGATGCGGGGCTGCCGGGTAGAGCCGGTTGCCGCTGCCGCCGAGCGGTTCGCCGCGCCAGGCGCCGCGCAGGGTTTGCAGGTTGGCGGCGAAAATCTCGCCACGCGCCGCGTTGTCCAGCCCGAAGGCGGCGAACGAGGACGGCGTGCCGCCGCTGCCGACGCCGACCTCCAGCCGGCCGCCGCACAGCAGGTCGAGCACCGCGGCGTCCTCGGCGACCCGCACCGGATTGTCGAGCGGCAGGGTGACGATGCCGGTGCCCAGCCGGATGCGGCTGGTATGTGCGGCCACGCTGCTGAGGAACACCAACGGCGACGGCAGCCCGCCCTCGTTGCCGTCGAAATGGTGCTGCGCCACCCAGGCGGTATGCAGGCCGCAGCGCTCGGCGTGGACGATCTGCTCCAGCGCCAGCCGGTAGCGTTCGCCGGGTGCCACGTCATCGAGCAGGCGCGAGAAGTAGCCAAGGCGCTTCACGCCCATCCGATAACCTCCCGGGGGTGTTGGGGTTTCAGCTCTTGATGATGAACGGCGCCGCCTGGGTGTCGTAATCCGGGTAGCCGAGCATGGCGCGCAGTTCGCCGCCGGGCAGCGCGCTGGCGGCCTCGGCGTTGCCGGCGAGCAGGGCGGCAAGCCCGGCCTGCATGCCGGCGGCGGCGGGCGACAGCATGCCGGTGGGGTAGGTGCCCAGTTTGAAGCCGAGTGCCGCCGCCTCGGTCTGCGACGGGCAGGCGCGCTTGGCGCCGGGCGACAGCACCGCAAAGGACGGTCTGCCACCGGCGGCGGCCACTGCCCGGCGCACCTCGGCGTCGTCTTCCGGGCTGTCGAGGAACAGGATGTCGGCCCCTTCCTGCACATACATCTCGATGCGCGCCACCGCCTCGTCGATGCCCTGGGTAGGGCGGCAATCGGTGCGCGCCAGGATGCAGATGCCGGAGTCTTTCGCGGCCTGCACGGCGGCGCGAATTTTCATCCGCGCCTCCTCGCGCGGCAGGCAGGGCTTGCCGGCCGAGGTCAGCGCGCGCGGGGTGATCTTGTCCTCGATCAGGATGGCGGCGGCGCCGGCGCGGCCATAGGCGCGCACCGTGCGCTGCACGTTCATCGGGTTGCCGTAGCCGTGGTCGCCATCGGCCAGCACCAGCAGGTCGGGTGCGGCGCCGTGCACCATGTTGAAGCTGTCGAACATCTCGCCGAACGAGATCAGGTCGAGATCGGGGCCGCCGAGTCGGCTGGCGGCGACGCAGGAGCCGGACAGGAACGCGGTCTTGAAGCCGGCGGCGGCGGTTAGCTTGGCGGTCAGGCCGTCCCACACCGCGGGCATGATGACCAGGCCGGGTTCGGTGGCGAGCAGCGCGCGCAGGCGGTCAGGGGCGTTCATGAGGCAACTCCATTGAGGGTCAGGCGGTAGAAGCGCGCGGCGGTGCCGGCGAACAGGTCGGCCTTTTCGCTGGCGCTGGCGCCGGAGGCCAGCTTCTTGCAGGCATTCCAGAACACGCCGTAGCTGTAGCTGCCCTTGTCGACCGGGAAGTTGCTTTCGAACATGCAGCGGTCGGGCCCGAACGCCTCGATCGCGGTGTGCATATACGGCTTCCAGGCGGCAACCAGGGTGTCCGAGTCCGGCGGGTCGGCCGGCTGCTCGAAGCCGAAGCCGTTGATCCGCATGCCGAGGCCGCCGAGCTTTGCGAACACGTTCGGACAGGCGGCCAGCCTACGGATCGAGGCCGCCCATTCCGGGAACAGCGCCTCGCGCTGGCCCTGATAGACGCCGACCCCGAGCGGGCCGCCGAAATGGTTCAGCACGATGCGGGTTTCGGGGAAAGTGCGGGCAAGATCGGTCAGCTCGTCGATCTGGCGCTGATAGAGCCAGGCGTCGAAGCTGAGGCCGAGCGGGGCCAGGCAGGCGAAGCCCTCGCGGAACGTCGCGTCCAGCAGCAGGCCGGGCGGCATCGGGTAGCCGGGGTTGAGCAGCAGCGGATCGGCGTCCCAGGCGACGATATGGCGGATGCCGCGAAACCGCTCGCCGGCAGCCCGCAGATGCGCCTCCAGCACGTCGGCGGCGCGGGCGCCGAGGCGCAAATCGACATGGCCGACGATGCCGGCGCATACCCGCGACGGCCCATAGACGCCGCTGGCGCTCATCGCCGCCACGCCGTTGACGAACTCGGTCTCGCCGAGCGGCTTCAACTCCTCCGGGCCGTCGGCGCGATGGAAGGCGCGAGCCTGGACGAACACGGTAGCGACGATGTTGTGGCCGGTGGCGAGGTCGGCCAGCAGGTCCGGCAGCAGATAGCGCCAGCCCGGCCGGTCCCACAGATGATGGTGTGGGTCGATGATCGGCAGCGCCGGTTCCAGCGCCGGTTCGTGGCGGCGGTCGAGCCAGTCCTGGCGCGGCATTAGATAGGGGTTGGCGGGCGGGCTGCTCATTGGCTGCTACTCCGTGCCCAGCAGGGCTTTGCGGAAACGGTGGCGGATCACGATCGGGTTGTGCGAGCGGGCGATCTTCAGCGGCGGGCCTTCCTTCACCCTCAGCAGGATGAAGCACAGCCCGCCCTCGCGCAGCAGGCGGCGGCCCTCTGCCATGTCGGCTTCGGTGTTGATGATGTGCACCGTGGCGAAGCCGCAGCCGGTGGCCACGGTGTCCAGCCGGACGCCCATACCGGTATGGCTGTCCTGGTTGCCGGTCTCGCCGTAATGGCCGTTATCGACGCAGATGATGGCGAGGTTGTTCGGCGCCATCAGCGCGATGCTGGCGAGTGCGGAGAGGTTCATCAGCAACTCGCCGTCGCCGGTGGCCACCAGCACCCGGCGCTGCGGCTGCGCCAAAGCCAGGCCGAGGCCCATCATCGGCGCGGCGCCCATCGCCCCGGCCAGGCCGTAGACGCTTGGGCCGTCGGCGGTCATCGCGGTGAGCTCCTGCGCCGCGCCGGCCAGGCCGCCGATCATCAGCCAGTCCTCGGGGTGCTCGATCAGCGCCGGCACCGCCTGCCGCCGGTCCAGCGTGGCGGCCGGCAGGTTGGAGGTGGAGAGCTTGTTGAGTTGTGCCATGTCCGCGCCCCCTCAGAACTTCTTGGCGCCGATCAGGCGCTGGCCGAGCAGCACGGCGACCGCCTCGCCGGACTGGAACACCATGGTGAGCGCGGCGCTGACCGTGGGGATCACGTCCTCGGGGACGTCGGCGCGCAGCACGATCACCCCCATCGCCTCCAGCACTTTCGGCGTCGCGCGGCCCATCGGGAACTGCCAGGGATTGCCCTCGCCGAAATCGCCGCGCATCGAGACCAGGGTCAGCAGCGGGAATTTGCCGCCGGTGGTCAAGGACAGCATGTTGATCGTGTTGCCGACGCCGCTCGACTGCATCAGCAGCACGCCGCGGCCGCCGCCGAGATCGGCGCCGGCCAGCAGCGCCCCGCCCTCCTCCTCGGTGGTCAGCGCCACCGAATGGGCGTCCGGGTCGGCCAGCGAGCGGTTGATCAGCACGGTGTGGCCGGCGTCCGGAACATAGGCGAACTGGGTGACGCCGTTGGCGCGCAGCAGGTCGTAGAGCGGGTCGGCCCAGGCGGCCTGGCCGGTGTGGTTGTCGTCCTCCGTCATCGCGCCGTTCCCCCCGCTGCGGCTGGCAGTCTTGCCCGGGCGGGGCGGGATGGCAACGGGGCGGCGCGGAACGACGCAAGGAAGAAAGCAAGGTTCGCCACAGAGACACGAAGACACGAAGACACGAAGACACGAAGAAGCAAGCGGAGAAGAAAGTGCAGGGTTGCGGCTGGCGTTGATCGCATGCAACGGTCTGTCCGGAATGGAGGGCTTGCCATGGGATGGCGATTTCGCCGCGGGATTCGCCTGCTACCGGGAGTGCGGCTGAACCTGTCGCGCGGCCTGCCGTCGGTGAGCGTTGGCACGCGCGGGCTCACCACCAATATCGGCCGGCGCGGCGTGCGCACCACCGCCGGGCTGCCGGGTAGCGGGCTCAGCTACACCAGCCGCACCACCGGCTGGCGCCGGCGCAACCCGCTCTGGCTGGTGCTGCTGATCGCCGGCGCGGTGCTGGTGTTCGTCGTGCTGGCCCACCGTTGAGCATGATCGACCCGACCATCCTGACCCAGGCCGAGGCGGTGCTGGCGGTCTGCCGGGCGGCGCGGCTGCGGGTGACCACCGCCGAAAGCTGCACCGGCGGGCTGATCGCCGCCTGCCTCACCGCCATCGCCGGCAGCTCGGACGTGGTGGAGCGCGGTTTCGTCACTTATTCCAACGAGGCCAAGACCGCGCTGGTCGGCGTGCCGGAGGCGTTGATCGCCGCCCACGGCGCGGTCAGCGAGCCGGTCGCCCGCGCCATGGCCGAAGGGGCGCTCGACCGCTCGCTGGCCGAGATCGCGGTCTCGGTTACCGGCGTTGCCGGGCCGGGTGGCGGCAGTGCGGAGAAGCCGGTGGGCCTGGTGTGGTTCGGCTGCGCGCGGGCCGGGCGGCCGACCGTGACCACCCACCACATCTTCCCCGGCGACCGTGCCGAGGTGCGCCGTGCCACGGTGGCGCGGGCGCTGGAACTGGTGCGCGCGGCGGCCGGCTGAGCGTCAGTGCGCGGCGGCCAGCGCCGGCGCGCGCAATTCGGCCCGCGCGTGCCGCACAATCTGCCAGCCGCCGGTGATCGCCAGCGCCGCCATGATCGCCGCCACGATCAGGTCCGGCCAGCCGGTGCCGGTGCCGAACACGCCGGCCGCCGCCGCCAGCACCGCGAGGTTGCCGAGCACGTCGTTGCGCGAGCAGATCCACACCGAGCGCATGTTGGCATCGCCCGCGCGGAACCGATACAGCAGCACCGCGACCACCCCGTTGGCCAGCAGCGCCAGCGCGCCGACCACGCCCATCGTCCCGGCGCCCGGCAACGTGCCGGCCCAGGCATGCCACAGCGTCGTGGCCAGCACCGCTGCCCCCAGCAGCCCCATCGACCAGCCCTTGGCCTGCGCCGCCCGCGCCCGCCAGTGCAGCGCCATGCCGGCAACCCCCAGGCTGATCGCGTAATTCGCGGTATCGCCAAGGAAATCGATCGCGTCCGCCTGCAGCGAGGCCGAACCGGCAGCGACGCCAGCCAGAATCTCGGTCAGGAACATCGCCCCGTTGATCGCCAGCGCGATCCACAACACCCGCCGCCACGCCGGGCTGTTGAACCCGCCCGCCGGCGCACAGCAGTCATCATCACAACAGCCGGCCATATGCCACCTCGCGCAATCCGCTCTGGCCGCCCATATGCACCCTGTAGTCACTACAGGGTCAACATGATGACAGGTCTGAGCATCGGCGATCTGGCGAAACAGACCGCAACCAAGGTGGAGACCATCCGCTACTACGAGCGCATCGGCCTGCTGCCCGCACCCGAGCGCACCGCCGCCAACTACCGCGCCTACCACCAGGCGCATCTCGCCCGCCTCGCCTTCATCCGCCGCGCCCGCGCCCTCGGCTTCCCGCTCGACCAGGTGCGCGGCCTGCTGCAACTGGCCGACCAGCGCGACCGCCCCTGCGAAGCGGTGGACGCCATCGCCCGCCAGCACCTGGCCGAAATCGAGCGCAAGATCGCCGACCTCCACATCCTGCGCGACGAACTCGCCGGCCTGCTCAGCCATTGCGGCCAGCACACCATTGCCGACTGCCGGATCATCGAGTCGCTGGCGCCAGCCCCCGCCTGATTCGGCACGTGACCCAGGCGCGCGCCCGGTGCATGGTTTTTCTGCTGGCGCCCGGCCCCGTCGCCACGACATGTTGCGCCGCACCACAAAGTCGCAGGATTGATGGACGCCCTCCCTCCCCAACCAGCCGAGCAGACCGCCGCCGATAACGCGCTGCCCTCCTTCACCCACCGGCAGATCACCCGCGTCATCACCGGCATCATGCTGTGCATCCTGCTGGCCGCCCTCGACCAGACCGTGGTGGTGCCGGCAGTCCCCGCCATCGCCGCCGACGTGCACGGCTTCAGCCACCTGGCCTGGATCGTCTCCGCCTATCTGCTGACCTCCACCTCCGCCGCCCCGATCTACGGCAAGCTGTCCGACATCTACGGCCGCCGCCCGCTGCTGATGTTCTCCATCGTTTTCTTCATGTTCGCCTCGGCGCTGTGCGCAATGTCGCAGACCCTGCCGCAACTGATCGCCGCCCGCGCCATCCAGGGCATCGGCGGCGGCGGCCTGATGGCGATGGCCCAGGCGGTGATCGCCGACGTGGTGGCGCCGCGCGAGCGTGGCCGCTACCAGGGCTACATGGCCGGCGCCTGGGGGGTGGCCAGCATCGCCGGCCCGATCGTCGGCGGCTGGATGACCGACGCGCTGTCCTGGCGCTGGATCTTCTGGATGAACATCCCGCTCGGCATCGCCGCCTTCCTGCTCAGCGCCCGGGCGCTGCGCCTCCTACAACACCGCCGGCGCGCCGCCAAAATCGACTATCTCGGCGCCGCGCTGATGACCGGCGCGGTCACCGCCGCCCTGCTGCTGATGAGCTGGGGCGGCACCGAATTCCCCTGGCTGTCCCCCGAAGTGATGGGCATGGGCGCCCTGGCGCTGGTCCTCCTCGGCCTGCTCGTCGTACAGCAGCGCCTGGCCAGCGACCCGCTGCTGCCGCCCCGGCTGTTCAGCAACGGCGCCATCACCAGCGGCGTCACCATCGCCTTCCTCACCACCGGCTGCATGCTCGGCGGCACCTTCCTGCTGCCGCTGTTCTTCCAGCTCACCCGCGGGCTGGACGCCGCCGGCTCCGGCACCATGATCGTGCCGTTCCTCGCCACCAGCACCATCGGCGCCTACAACGCCGGCCAGCTCGCCCGCCGCTTCGGCAAGGTCAAAGGCATCATGGCCGGCGGCCTGGTGGTCTCCGCCCTCGGCTTTGCCGTCCTGACCCTGGCCGGCGCCGACACCCCCACCTGGGTAGTGCTGGTGGCGATGGCAATCGCCGGCGCCGGCCTCGGCACCTGCGGCCCCACCGCGATGGTGATGGTGCAGAACGCCGCCCAGCGCCGCGACGTCGGCTCCGCCACCGGCGTGCTGCTGCTGCTGCGCTCGATGGGCGGCGCCTTCGGCAGCACCCTGGTCGGCGCCCTGCTGGCCGGCGAGTTCGCCGCAGGCCTGCTGGCCGCCGGCGTCACCCAACGCATCGACCTCGGCGCCATGCGCGACCCCAGCGGCCACGCCGCCACGCTGGCACCGCAGATCGCCACCGCGGCACACACGGCACTGGACGGCGGCTTCCACCTGGCATTCGGCATCTGCACCGCGATGGCGGTGCTGGCGCTGGTGATCTGCGCGGTGATGCGCGATCTGCCGTTGCAATCGAGCGAGATCGCCAAAGCCTGAGGCAAGTCTTCTTTTTGTGAACAAAAAGAAGCAAAAAAACTTTTCATCCGTTTTGGAGACTCCGCAGTCTCCACCGCTCCGCTGTTGCAAGGCGGATAAAAAGAAGTTTTTTGGTCCTTTTTTTCAAAAAAGGGCATCTTGCTTCCTCCCCTCCCCGGCGCGATACCCACCCCACCCAGACCGGAGCCAGCCATGAGCGTGATCGTCGATCTCATCGCCCGCGAAATCCTCGACAGCCGCGGCACCCCCACCGTCGAGGTGGACGTGCTGCTGGAGAGTGGCGCCACCGGCCGCGCCGCGGTGCCCTCCGGCGCCTCCACCGGCGCGCATGAGGCGGTGGAACTGCGCGACGGCGATAAATCCCGCTACGGCGGCAAGGGCGTGCGCCAGGCGATCGCCAACATCCACGGCGAGATTCTCGACGCCGTCGGCGGCAGCGACCCGCACGACCAGATCCGGCTCGACGAGGCGCTGATCGCGCTCGACGGCACCCCGAACAAGGCTCGCCTCGGCGCCAACGCCATGCTGGCGGTCTCGCTGGGTGCCGCCAAGGCGGCCGCGAACGAGTTGGATATCCCGCTGTATCGCCATGTCGGCGGCGTCTACGCCCGCACCCTGCCGGTGCCGATGATGAACATCGTCAACGGCGGCAAGCATGCCGACAACCCGATCGACTTCCAGGAGTTCATGATCCAGCCGGTCGGCGCCGGCAGCATCGCCGAGGCGGTGCGGATCGGCTCGGAGATTTTCCAGGCGCTGAAAAAGGCGCTGCACGACGCCGGCCACAACACCAATGTCGGCGACGAGGGCGGCTTCGCACCCAACCTGAAATCCCCCGACGAGGCGCTCGCCTTCATCACCCGCGCCTGCGAGGCCGCCGGCTACCACCCGGGCGACGACGTCACCTTCGCGCTCGATCCGGCCGCCAGCGAGTTCTTCAAGAACGGCAAATACGAACTGGAAGGCGAAGGCCGCAGCCTCGATAGCGCCGGCCAGGTGCGCTACCTGGAAGAACTCTGCGCCCGCTACCCGATCGCCTCGATCGAGGATGGCTGCGCCGAAGACGACTGGGAAGGCTGGAAGTTGCTGACCGAAACGCTCGGCCATAAAATCCGCATCGTCGGCGACGACCTGTTCGTGACCAACCCGGAGCGCCTGCGCCGCGGCATCGCCGAACGCAGCGCCAACGCCATCCTGATCAAGGTCAACCAGATCGGCACCCTCACCGAGACGCTGGAAACCATGGAAATCGCCCACCGCGCCGGCTTCGCCTGCGTGATGAGCCACCGCTCCGGCGAAACCGAAGACGCCACCATCGCCGACCTGGCGGTAGCCACCAACTGCGGCCAGATCAAAACCGGCAGCCTGTCGCGCAGCGACCGCACCGCCAAATACAACCAGTTGATCCGGATTGAGGAGCAGTTGGGGCTTTCGGCGCGTTATGCCGGGCGGACGATTCTCAAGGGATAGGAAGGTCTTCTTTTTGTGAACAAAAAGAAGCAAAAAAACTTTTTATCCAGAAGAGAACATGACTCTTCTCTTCGCCTCTACGTCTCTTTGTGGCCTAATCTTCCTAGAGGTAAACCCCACGCTCCATGATCTCCAGCGTGTACTCCTTATAAGTCATCCCCAACTCCTCCGCCCGCGCCAGCCGCCGCAGCGCGATCTCGCTTGGCACCTTCCAGGCCTTCTTATGTGCCTTCCGCCAGACATAGCCGCGCCACGACAGCGCCCCGGCCTCCTCGGCCGAAAGTTCCAGCGGCGGCCCGCCATTATGGCCAGTGGAAGCAAGAGCATCAGGCATCGGCAAGATCCTTGCGCATGAGGCTGGTAGGGCCCATCGCGCCGTCCGGGTCCAGCGCATAGCCGGGCAGCACGGCGACCAGGTGATAGCCAAGGGCAGCATAAAGCCGTTCGGCATCCCGCCCGGTGGTGGTGTCGAGCAGCAGCAGCGTACGGCCATGCCGCCGCGCCGCCGCCTCCACCCCCCGCATCAGCGCCGCGGCAATACCGCGCCGGCGCGCCTCGGGATGCACCATCACCTTCGCCACCTCGGCGCGATGCCGGCCATTCGGCGTCGCCACCAGCAGCAGCGAGGCGGTGCCAACGATCCGCCCATCCAGCCGCGCCACCAGCATCAACCGCTCGTCACACCGCACTGAAGGCAGCACCCCGCGCCAGAACGTCACCGCTTCGGCCAACGGAAACGGCAGCAGAAAGCCGATGCTGGCGCCGGCATGCACACAGCCATGCAGCACCCCGGCAAGCTCCGGCAGTGCGGCCTCCAGCGCGTCCGGCGCCAGTTCCTCGATGACGGCAAGCTGTGTCATGGGTGGCACACCACCAGCACATAGCGCGCCGCCCCCGGCCCCGGCGCCTCGAACCTGGTCGGGCCGAACAGCCGGAACCGCAGACAATCTCCGGTCGCCAGCCGATGCGTATTGCCGCCGAAGCTCAGCGCCAGATGCCCGGACAGCATCCAGATATGCTGCTCCAGCCCGGCCACCGCCGGCCCGTCATAGGCGATCACCGCCCCCTCCGGCAGCACCGCCTCGATCAGTTCGGCATCCAGCCCCGGCGCCGGCGGCGACACCAGCCGCCGGCGAAATCCGGTCTGCGGATCGACCCACACCGCCTGCTCATGCGCGCGCAGCAGCACCGCCTGCTCGCCCTCGGTTTCCGCCAGCAGCCGCGACATGGTGCGGCCATAGGCGGTGCAGAGCTTGCCGAGCAGGCTGGCAGTCGGGCTGGTCTGCCCGCGCTCCAGCCGCGACAAGGTGGCCCGGCTGACCCCGCTGGCCTCGGCCAGTTGATCCAGCGACCACCCGCGTTCGGCCCGCAGCCGCGCCAGCCTGGTGGCGAGCCGGCTGTCGAGATCATCGGCAAGGGCGGTTATTTCCATATACGAGATGTTTTCCCGGATTCGGAAACCTGTCAATCCCATACCTATCGCGCCATAACCGCCCGATGCAGACAGAACACGACATCGTGGTGATCGGCGCCGGCCCGGCCGGCCTGATCGCCGCCGAGACGCTGGCCACCGCCGGGCGGCAGGTGACGGTGTTCGACCGTATGCCCACGCCCGGCCGCAAGCTGCTGATGGCCGGGCGCGGCGGCTTGAACCTCACCCATTCCGAACCGCTCGCCCGCCTGCTGGACCGCTACGGCCCGGCGCGCGACTGGCTGGCGCCGGCCATCGAGGCATTCCCGCCGGCCGCCCTGGTGGCCTGGGCCGAACGCCTCGGACAATCATGTTTTACAGGCAGTTCCGGCCGCATCTTCCCATCGGCAATGAAGGCAAGCCCGCTGCTGCGCGCCTGGCTGGCACGGCTGGATACCCTGGGCGTGCGCCGCGTGATGCGGGCCGACTGGCACGGCTGGAACCAGGACGGCGCACTGCTCTTCGCCGGCCTGCCCCCCCTCACCGCCCGCGCCACCCTGCTGGCGCTCGGCGGCGCCTCCTGGCCGCGCCTCGGCGCCGATGGCAGCTGGACCGCGCTGCTGGACGTGCCACAGGCGCCGCTGCGCCCGGCCAATTGCGGCTTCACGGTCGCCTGGTCGGAGGTCTTTCGCGGCCGCTTCGCCGGTACCCCATTGAAAAGAATAGCACTCTCGCTGAACACCGAGACCGTGCGCGGCGAGGCGGTGATCACCGCAACCGGCATCGAGGGCGGCGCGGTCTATGCGCTGTCGGCGGCAATCCGCGACACGATCGCCGCCGACGGGCCGGCCACGATCCGCGTCGATCTGCGGCCCGACCTCGATGCCCCGACCCTGGCCCAGCGCCTGAGCGCGCCGCGACGCGGGCAGTCGCTATCGAATTTCCTGCGCAAGACCGCCGGCCTGCCGCCGGTGGCGATCGGGTTGCTGCAAGAGGCGCTGCATGCCGGCGCGACACAGGAACTTGCGTTCCTTATCAAAAACCTGCCGATCACTCTTGAAGCCCCGCAACCACTCGGCCGGGCGATCTCCACCGCCGGCGGGGTCAGCCGCGAGGCAGTCGACGCCCAGTTCATGCTGCGCGCCCGACCGCGCGTGTTCGTCGCCGGCGAGATGCTGGACTGGGAGGCGCCGACCGGCGGCTATCTGCTGCAGGCTTGTTTCAGCACCGGCGTGGCGGCGGCGCGCGGGATTCTGGCTAGTTCACCCGCTCGATAACCGCGGCAATCCCCTGCCCGCCGCCGATGCACATCGTCACCAGCGCATAACGCCCGCCGATTCGCGCCAGTTCATAGGCGGCTTTTACGGTGAGGATCGTTCCGGTCGCGCCGACCGGGTGGCCGAGGGAAATTCCCGAGCCGTTGGGGTTCACTTTTGCCGGATCGAAGCCGAGATCCTGGGCTACCGCGCAGGCCTGGGCGGCGAAGGCTTCGTTGGATTCGATCACGTCCATGTCGGCAACCGTGAGGCCAGCGCGTTTCAGCGCGGCGCGGCTGGCCCGGACCGGGCCGATGCCCATGTAGGCCGGGTCGACACCGGAATGGCCGGCCGCGACGATGCGGGCCAAGGGCTTGAGATCATGGCGTTTTACCACCGCGCCAGTGGCCAGCACAACGGCGGCGGCGGCGTCGTTGATGCCGCTGGCATTGCCGGCGGTGACCGTGCCGTCCTTCTTGAACACCGCCCGCAGCTTGGCGAAATCCTCCGCGCGGGCGTCGTGGCGGATGTGTTCGTCGGCGGCGAACAGGGTGACGCCTTTGCGGGTTTTCAGCTCGATGGGGAGGATCTGGTCCTTGAAATAGCCCTCGCGAGTCGCGTGGCTGGCGCGGCGATGGCTCTCCAGCGCGTATAAATCCTGCGATTCGCGGGGAATTTTATGCGATTCGGCGAGATTTTCGGCGGTGACACCCATCAAGATGCGGTGAAACGGATCGTTCAGCGCACCGTTCAAAGTGTCCACCATTGCGGTGTCGCCCATCTTCTGACCCCATCGTGCGGCCGGGATCTGGTAGGGGGCGCGGCTCATGTTTTCCACCCCGCCGGCCACTGCGGTCTCGGCATCGCCGGCGGCCAGGGCGTTGGCGGCGGTGAGGATCGCCTGCAGGCCGCTGCCGCATAGGCGGTTCACCGTAAGTGCCGGAATTTCCTGCGGTAATCCGCCCTCGATGACCGCGATGCGGGAGATGTACATGTCGCGCGGCTCGGTCTGCACCACCTGCCCGAACACCGCCAGACCGATCTCCGCACCCGGCAGGGTGCTTCGCCGCACCGCCTCGCGGGTGACATCGGCGACCAGTTGGCTGGCGCTGACATCGCGCAGCGCACCGCCAAAGGTGCCGACTGCGGTGCGGACGCCGGCGACGATGAATATGTCTGACATATAACTATCCTGCCCTATACCTATTGATGAGGCGGCGGCCTGCCCTTGCCGTATTGGTAAGAAACATCCAATACTTGTTCAAGGGCAGCCCCACTGACCTGTTCAGCATGCCGGGCCACCGCGTCGCCCGCTCCAAGTGCCCTCGCAATCAATTTGGGCCAAAAGGATATTCGATGCTCTATCACGTCTATGAGATGCAGCGCGCCTCGATTGAACCGATGCGCCTGATGGTGAGCAGTGCCCTTTCGATGCTCGACATGCCATTCAACCCATTGCGACCAACGCCGCTGGGCCGGGTCGCCGCCGCGGCGCTGGACAGTTTCGAACATTCCACCAGGCGGTTCGGCAAGCCGCAGTTCGGCCACACCCACACCACCATCGCCGGCCACCAGGTGGCGATCACCGAGGAGGTGACCGCCGCCCTGCCGTGGTGCGACCTGCGGCATTTCCGCCGCGCCGCCGCCCCCGTTGGGCAACCGAAGGTGCTGATGGTGGCGCCGATGTCCGGCCATTACGCCACCCTGCTGCGCGGCACGGTGAAGGCGTTCCTGCCCGACCACGAGGTGTTCATCACCGACTGGCACGACGCGCGCGACATGCCGATGCTGGGCGCCGATTTCAGCCTGGACGATTATACCGACTACGTCATGCACTTCCTGCGCGTGCTCGGCCCGGACACCCATGTGATGGCGGTGTGTCAGCCGGCGGTGCCGGTACTGGCGGCGGTGGCGCTGATGAACGAGGGCGAGCCAGAGGCGGCGCCGCGCACCATGACGCTGATCGGCGGGCCGATCGACACCCGCGAGGGCCCGACCGCGGTGGATGATTTCGCCACCAAGCACAGCATGGACTGGTTCCACGCCAACGTTATCCACCCGGTGCCGTTCGGCCATGCCGGCTTCATGCGCATGGTCTATCCCGGCTTCCTGCAACTGGCCGGCTTCATGGCGATGAATCTCGACCGGCATGTCGAGGCGCATTACCAGATGTTCCAGCACCTGGTGCAGGGCGACGGCGAGCCGCTGGCTTCCAAGCGGCGGTTCTACGACGAATACCGCTCGGTGATGGACCTGCCGGCCAAATACTACCTGGAAACCATCGAGAAGGTGTTCAAGCAGCACCACCTGCCGCGCGGCATCTTCCGCCATCGCGGCCACACCGTGGATGTGGCGGCGATCACCCGCACCGCGATGCAGACCATCGAGGGCGAGCGCGACGATATCTCCGGCATCGGCCAGACCCGGGCGGCGCACAAGATGGCGACCCGCCTGCCGGACGAAATGCGCGACCATATGGAGCAGCCGGGGGTGGGGCATTACGGGCTGTTCAACGGCCGGCGGTATCGCGAGCAGGTGGCGCCGCGGATCAAGGGGTTCATCGCGGCGCATAGGTAAGGCCTTCTTTTTGTGAACAAAAAGAAGCAAAAAAACTTTGCATCCATTGGAGTGTGGGCAATCTCCGCCACGCCATTGTTGCAAGGCGGATAGAGTTTTTTGGTTCTTTTTTGCAAAAAAGAACCCTTCCTGAATTTAGCTGTCCCGCGCTGCCTTTTTGCGTATCCTCCCGATCAGGGGGATCACATCATGCTGTCACGTCGACATGTCTTGGCTGGCGCCGGGGTGCTGGCGCTGCCGTCCATCGCGCGGGCGCAGGGCGCGCGGGTGTTGAAGTTCGTGCCGCAGGCGGCCTATTCGGTGCCGGACCCGATCTGGACCACCGCGATCATCGTCGCCACCCACGCCTTCATGGTGTGGGACACGCTGTACGGGGTGGATTTGAAGCTGGCGCCGCATCCGCAGATGTGCGCCGGGCACGAGGTTTCGTCGGACGGGCTGACCTGGACCTTCACGCTGCGGCCGGGGCTGCTATGGCATGACGGCCAGAAGGTGCGGGCGATCGATGCCACCACGTCGATCCGGCGCTGGGCCGAGCGGGACAGTTTCGGCCAGCGCATCGCCGCCCTGACCGCCGAGATGAAGCCGCTGGACGACAACCGGTTCCAGATTCGCCTGACCAGGCCATTCCCGCTGATGCTGTACGCGCTGGGGGCGCAAAACTGCTTCATCATGCCGGAGCGGATGGCAAAGCAGCCGGCCAAGCAGGCGATCACCGAATTCATCGGCAGCGGCCCGTTCCGCTTCCGGGTGGACCAGTGGGTGTCAGGCGTGCGGGCGGTGTATGAGCGGTTCGACAAATACCTGCCGCGGCAGGAGAAACCGGAATACAACTCGGGCGGCAAGGTGGTGCATTTCGACCGGGTGGAGTGGTCGGTGCAGCCGGACCCCGGCACCGCGGTGGCCGCACTGCAGACCGGCGAGGTGGACTGGATCGATCAGCCGCTGTTCGATCTGGTGCCGCTGCTGAAGAAGAGCGCCGGGGTGAGCGTGCGCAAGCTCGATCCGTTCGGGCTGGTCGGCATCATCCTGCCCAATCACCTGTATCCGCCGTTCGACAATCCGAAGTTCCGCCAGGCGCTGTACCCGGCGATCAACCAGCATGAATTCGTCGCCGGCGTGCTGGGCGACCAGACCGAATACGCGACCTTGCCGGTGGGGTATTTCACCGCCGGTTCGCCGATGGCCAGCACTGCCGGCATGCAGGCGCTGACCGGCAAGCGCGACCTGGACCTGGCGCGGCGGTTGGTGAAAGAGTCCGGCTACAAGGGCGAGCCGGTGCTGCTGATGGACCCGACCGACCAGGTGCAGCAGCACGCGATGGCGCAGATGACCGCCAGCCTGCTGCGCAAGCTCGATATCAACGTCGACATAATGGCGATGGACTGGGGCAGCCTGCTGTCGCGCCGCGCCAGCACCAAGCCGCCGGCCGAGGGCGGCTGGAATTGCCTGAACACCCGGCTGAGCGGACTCGACATGACCAACCCGGCCAGCATCGGGCTGCGCGGCAACGGGCTGAAAGGCTGGTTCGGCTGGCCGGACGCGCCGAAGCTGGTGTCGCTGCGCGAGCAATGGTACGACGCGCCGGACCTGGCGAGCCAGCAGAAGATCACCGCCGAGGAGCAATTGGCGGCGTTTGAGGTGGCGCCGTACTACCCGCTGGGGCAATGGTCGCAGCCGACGGCATTCCGGTCTGACCTGACCGGGTTCCTGGTGAGTCCCAATCCGCTGTTCTGGAATGTGCGGCGGGGATAGCGAAGGAAGCGGCGCTTTTTGAAAAAAGCGCGCAAAAACTTCTATCCGCCTTGCGGCATCGGCGTGGCGGGGATTCCGTACACTCCCAGGGATGGAAAGTTTTTTTGCTTCTTTTTGTTCACAAAAAGAAGACCTATCCTGCCCGCAAGCGCGGCCGTGTGCCGCGGAATATCGGGAGGAAAGCCATGCTCGGTCTGATGCAGGACAAGCCGTTGATGATCTCGTCGATCATCAGCCACGCGGCGCGGCACCATGCGCACAGCGAGGTGGTCTCCAAGACCGTGGAGGGGGCGATCCATCGCAGCACCTATGCCGAGATCGAGCGCCGGGCGCGGCGGCTGGCGCGGGCGTTGCAGCTGCTCGGCATCGGCGGGTCGGACCGGGTGGCGACGCTGGCGTGGAACGGCTTCCGGCATATGGAGCTGTATTACGCGATCTCCGGCATGGGGGCGGTGTGCCACACCATCAACCCGCGGCTGTCGCCGGACGATATCGGCTATATCGTCAATGATGCCGGCGACAAGCTGATCTTCGCCGATACCAGCTTCGCGCCCCTGCTCGCCGCGGTGGCGCAGAAGCTGGCGGGCCAGGTCCGGGCGGTGGTGTTCATGACCGAGCGGGCGCACATGCCCGATGTGGCGCTGCCGGCCGGCATCGAGGTGCTGTGCTACGAGGAGCTGATGGCGGCGGCGGACGAGAATTTCGCCTGGCCGGTGTTCGACGAGCGGACCGCGGCCTCGCTGTGCTACACCTCGGGCACCACCGGGCAGCCGAAGGGGGTGCTGTACAGCCATCGCTCCACCCTGTTGCACGCCTATGCGCTGAACATGCCGGACGTGTTCGCGCTCAGGGCGACCGACCGGGTGCTGCCGGTGGTGCCGATGTTCCACGTCAACGCCTGGGGCACGCCGTATGCGTCGCCGATGGTCGGCGCCGCGATGATCATGCCGGGGCGGCACCTGGACGGCGCCAGCCTGACCGAGATGATGAACACCGAGCGGGTGACGGTCTCGGCCGGGGTGCCGACGGTGTGGCTGGGGCTGCTGGCGCATCTGCGCAGCAGCGGCCAGCGGCTGGCCACGGTGCAGCGGTTCGTGATCGGCGGCTCGGCCTGCCCGCGCCTGCTGTTCGAGGCGTTCGACAAGGAATTTGGCATCCGCGTCGATCATGCCTGGGGGATGACCGAGATGTCGCCGCTCGGCACCTACAACACGCCGGTGCCGGGCAATGCCGAGCTGCAGGGCGAGCCGCTGATGCAGCGGCGGCTGAAGCAGGGCCGCGCGCTGTTCGGCATCGATATCCGCATCGTCGATGACAATGGCGCCGAGTTGCCGTGGGACGGCAAGACTCCCGGGCATCTGCAGGGGCGCGGCTACTGGGTGTGCAGCAGCTATTTCGGCGGCGTCGCCGGCGATGCGCTGGACAAGGACGGCTGGTTCGCCACCGGCGACGTGGCGACCATCGACGAGCACGGCAACATGGAGGTGACCGACCGCTCCAAGGACGTGATCAAGTCCGGCGGCGAGTGGATCAGTTCGATCCAGCTGGAGAACATCGCGGTGTCACACCCCGATGTGGCTGAGGCGGCAATCATCGCGGCGGTGCATCCGAAATGGGACGAGCGACCGCTGCTGATCGTGGTGCCGCGCGAGGGCCGGACCATCGCGCGCGACGACGTGCTGGCGATCTATGCCGGCAAGGTGGCGAAGTGGTGGGTGCCGGACGACGTGGTGGTGGTCACCGAGTTGCCGCACACCGCCACCGGCAAGATCCAGAAGCTGGCGTTGCGCGATAAGTGGCGGCGGTATCTGGTGCGCGACATCGGCTGAAACCGGCGGCTGCCCGCAGGCCCGCGCGACCTCGACATGGTCGCCGAGACCCTGGCTGGCGGATCAGCGCACCGTCAGCTTGCCGGCCTGGATTTCCTGGATCGCCTGGCGGATCAGGTTCTCGGCATTCTGCTTGTGCCCATGATAGATCGCCGGCGCCGCCTGTAAGTCGCGCAGCGCGGCGTTCAGGTTGCCCTCGGCGGCATTCAGCCGCGGGAACCGGGCTCCGGCGTAGGCCGCCGCGGAAATCGCCGCCAAGGCAAGCATTATCGCGACATAGCCAGTGCAACGGCGCATCCGGCCCCTCCCCTTGTTCAGCCTCAACGTCGCGCCGCTTCGGTCTATCGCCGTCCGCGCCTGTGGCGCCGCGGTTCAGCCTAACAGCGCGCAATGCGGAATTCTACCTTTTGTAGCGAAATGCAACGTAGACGGTACGGAATTTGACTGCCCCCGTTCGATGCAATCGGACCTGGGAAACCGGCAACCGCTCGGCTATGGGCATCGACGCCGCTTCGGAGAGGAAACGCCATGCCCATCCAGCTACGCGCAACCCGGCCCACCGATTTCGATTTCGTCATCGGCGACTGGTCGGTCCGGCACCGGCGGCTCAGGGAGCGGCTGGCCGGCTGCACCGAGTGGGAGGAATTCGCCGGCGAGATGTCGACCGCCAGGATTCTCGGCGGCTTCGGCAACATCGAGGACAATCGGCTGATGTTTCCCGAGGGCGAGTTCCGCGCCGCAGCGCTGCGCTCGTACGATCCGGCAACCGGGACCTGGGCGATCTGGTGGCTGGATGGCCGCTTTCCCGGCCGGGTCGATGTGCCGGTGGTCGGCCGCTTCGCCGACGGCGTCGGCACGTTCTATGCCGAGGACAGCTTCAACGGCGCCCCGGTGCGCATCCGCTTCATCTGGTCGCAGGCCGGTGCCGATGTGCTGCGCTGGGAGCAGGCGTTCTCCGCTGACCAGGGGCAAAGTTGGGAGACCAACTGGACGATGGATTTTGCCCGCAAGAGCTAGCCCTTACAGCCGCCGCAAAAACTCCAGCAGCAGCCGCGCCACCTCGGCCGGCTGCTCCTGCTGCACCCAGTGCCCGGCGTCCTCGACCAGGTGGCACATCAGCATGCGCGCGCAGGCCTCGTCCTGCATCCGCGCCAGGGCGCCGGGCGACTGGTGGATGCCCCAGTCGGCGGCGCCGGCGATGAAGCAGGATGGCGCCTCGATCGCCCGGCCGCCGAACACCTGCAACTCCGGCTGGAACCGTGGCTCGGTGCGGCAGCGATACCATTGCAGGCCGCCCTGGAAGCCGGTGCGGGCGTATTCGCCGGCATAGACCGCCAGTTCCGCGTCGGTCAGCCAGGGGCAGTCCCGCTTCGCCGGCAGCTCGGCGGCCACCGTCGCCGCCATGCCCTGGTCGCGGTCCATGATGTAGTAGGTCGGCAGCTTCGCCAGTTCCTCGGCGGTCCAGCCCGTCAGCGGGAATGGCCGGTTGCCGGGCCAGTCGGCGCTTTTGTGATGGTAATAGCCGCGCAGGAAGTCATGCAGGCCCTGCGGCGGGTGCCACATGTCCTCGTTGGCCTCGCGCCCCGAATAGTACCACTGGTAATGCTTGCGCGGCCGCTCCAGTGCCGCCAGCGCGGCATGGATATCCGGCCCCGGCGGCGGCGGCGCGCCCAGCGGAATGCCCGGCACACCGCCGAACGGCGCGCTCATCAGGGCGACCGCGCGGAAGATGTCGGGCCGCAACAGCGCGCACCAGGCCGCCACCGAGGCGCCGAAATCATGCCCCACCACGCAGGCCAGCTGGCGATAACCCAGGGCGGCCACCAGCCCCATGGTATCGCGCACCAGGTTGAGCAGCCGGTAGCTGGCGAGGTCGCCGTCATAATCGGCGTCCCAGCCGGTGGTGCGGCCATAGCCGCGCTGGTCCGGCGCCACCACGTGATAGCCGGCCGCCGCCAGCGGGCGCATCAGCTTGCGCCAGCTATAGGCCAGTTCGGGAAAGCCGTGCAGCAGCAGCACGCAGGGCCGCCCTTCCGGCTCGAAGCCTGCCTCCAGCACATGCATGTCCAGCCCGTTGATGCCGGGCAGCCTGCGCGCCCGCACGCCGGCGGGCAGGGTATGGGCGGGCAGGCAATCGTCAGCGTCCATCACCGAATCTCCGAATCTGCCGACACTATACACGCAAGCCTTATCCGCGGCGCGCTGCCGGGCTACGCTGCGGCCTCACCGCACGAGACCAGCGCATGGACCAGCACGCCCCCACCCAGCAGATCACCGCCTTCCTGGCCCGCTTCGGCGACGCGCTGGCGCGGCACGACATCGCCGCCGCCGAAGCGCTGTTCACCGCCGATTGCTACTGGCGCGACCTGGTGGCGTTCACCTGGAACATCACCACCGCCGAGGGCCTGCCGGCGATCAGCGCGATGCTGGGCCAAACCCTTGCCGATACCGCCCCCAGCGGCTGGGCAATCGACGGCGCCGCCGAGCAGGACGGGCGGCTGGTGCAGGCGTGGTTCCGCTTCGAGACCGCGGCCGGGCGCGGCGTCGGCCATCTGCGGCTGCGCGACGGGCGCTGCCACACGCTGTTCACCGCGCTGCGCGAACTTAAGGGGTTCGAGGAACGGCAAGGCCCGACCCGCGAGCAGGGGGTGCGCCACGGCGCGTTCAGGGACCGCGTCACCTGGGCCGACGCCCGCGCCGCCGAGCAGGCGGCGATCGGCGCCACCACCCAGCCTTATGTGCTGATCGTCGGCGGCGGCCAGGGCGGCATCGGCC
>JBEPTZ010000022.1:0-45259 GCA_041691815.1 Rhodospirillales bacterium
TGTTCGCTTCGTCATGTTCGCTCCTGGTCCGCGGCAACATCGCCGCTGTCAGGCACGAAAGCCACCTATCGACCTGTCCGAATTTCCCGAACCACCTCTGATTCAGAACCCACCAGAAAACGCAACTGTAGTGCTAGAGTGCAGGCATGGTCAGCAGCCGGCGTGGCGTGTGCACGAGGATCTGTGCAATCTCTTGCGGGCCATAGCCCTTGCGCTGCATCACGGGCACCACCCCCAGCAGGATATGGGCGTAGCCGTGCCCGCCCCGACGACGCAGGCGAGTCTGGGTGCAGATGTCCTGTGACATCAGGATCTGGTCTCCAAACCCTGCCTCACGCAGAGCTCCGATTATCGCCAGCCGGCCCGCATCATTGGGCATGTCGAGGTCAGAGAACGGATAGTAGCTGCTCTCGATTCCGAAGAAATCCCACTCCAGTACGCATCCGGTTTCGGCCAGGCGCAGCGCCTGGCCGGGGTCGGTGAAGGTGCGATCAAGATGGCCGATGATAACGCGGGCAGGATCAGCGCCGGCAGCCGCAAGATGCGCCATTATAGCGAACGGCGAGTCCGGATTGCGTCCGGGATGGACGGTGATCGCGGCCCCAGTTTCCTGCTGCGCCAGCGCGGCGGCAGTCATGGCGCGGCGCTCGTCCCTGTGCCAGGGGTCGCTCACGCCGATCTCGCCGATGATGCCGGCGCGGATGCCAGTCCCATCGAAGCCTTCCCGCAGGTCGCGGATCATCGCGGCGGCCATGGCCTCGGTTGAGGTCGCGGCGAGCATGTCCCCACAGAACTCGGAGATGTAGTAGCCGGTACCGGCGACGATATGCGTGTCCGAGGTTCGAGCCACCTGCGCCAATCCCGTGGGTTCGGGAGCGATGCCGCGGATCGTTAGGTCCACGATAGTTCCTCCGCCCGCCACGCGGTAATCGTGCAGTTCCTTGGCCATGAGCGCGGGATCGTCGAGGATGTGGTTGCCATAGGCGTGTGTCCAGAAGAAGCGAACCTCATGGACATTCTCGAGAGTCACCTCGACGCGTGGTTGGCCGGATTGCGCCAGCGCTGGTGGGGTAACATCGCAAAGGACGTGCTCGTGCATCATGACGACGCCCGCCGCATCGGCGTCGATAGGACCGAGAACAGTCTGGATCCGGCCTTTCGCCACCGCGCTTATGCGGTCATGCGGAAAAGCCGGGGCGTGGTTTCTGTCACGCAGAGACGCGGGGTCTCGCGCGGAACGCCAGGGCTTTTAAGGAACAGCAGGAATTCGCGCAGCCCTTCCACAAGCGGCGGCATCAGGAAGACGCAGCAATCGGACGACAGCACGACATCCTCCGCCGGCGCGGACGCGATCAACTTTGGCGTGTGCGGCCCGCTTACCCGGAAATCAGAAAACCAGTTATGAGCAACTGAAAGTCGCGGCGCAGATTTACCATTCTCGCAGGTTTTAGTCATGCGAAACTCCCGATACGGAAGAGATCAATCGGGTTGGTGGTCGTCATTCTTCGCAATTCGTCCTCAGTGAAGCCCTCGGATTCGAGCATTACAAGATACTCGCGATAACTTTCCACTGGCGGCGCCAAGAGGTAAATTCCGGCGTCAGACGAGACCATCGCCTGTTTTCCGGCAGCGCGTATCTTCGGCGCGAATTCGTCGATGGTCATGCCCTTGCCGCGGTGCTTTTCCTGATCAACGTGAGTTAGTTTGATCTGCATCGCATGACTGATCAAAAAAAAAGAAAATTCACAATAGGCACTCAGAGTGGCCAGTTCGCGGATCACCCCCTCATCATAGGAGCTACAATGCGCCCGCACCCGATTGGCGCCGCGTACCTTGGCTTCCTGTGTAAGCGCCACTGCTTCGGGGCCGGAAACGTGTCCGCAATCGAAAACGATATCGCGTTCGGCGCAGAGTTCCATAATCGCCGGAACCGGCTCAGGAACCTTGCCGCTTGCGGGAACCGAAAAGGTGGTTTCGAGATAAGCGGGGCTGCGTCCTTCGCGTTCCGCGACCGCCCTTGTATGATGAGTTGGTAGGGACAGGAACCGCGCTCCAGTACCAGGTCCGTATCCGTAATCGACTGCGTTGCGCGCCACGGCATAGGACACGCCACCGGCCGTCGGCTGCATGATCAGGCCACCGAAGACCTCGACTCCCAAGTGACCCAGTTCCTCTCTCGCAAGGGCGGCGTAACCCGAAGAATTCTGAAAATTATCCATCAGACCAATCGCACGCATTCCGGCAGCCGCCGCTAGGCGCACGCTCTCTAACACGTTTACGCTGCGGCCATTCAAATGCGGGCAGGTGTGGATGTGGCAGTCCACCGCCCCCTGCAGATAGTGCATTCCATAAGACATAGAGGCTCTCCTTGGGTCAGTGGCGCAGGATGCGCCCAACGAATTCCGCACAGCGTTCTGTCTGAGGATTGTCGAAGACCTGCTCCGGCGGGCCGACCTCAATGATGCGGCCCTCCGCCATGAACATGACCTTGTTAGCGACCTCGCGCACGAAGCCCATCTCGTGGCTCACGATCATCATCGTCATCCCATCTGCTGCGAGCAATCGGACAGTATCGAGCACCTCCGCAACGAGTTCTGGGTCCAGCGCCGAGGTGACTTCGTCAAGATGCAGGATTTCAGGCTTCAGGGCCAAGGCCCGTGCGATCGCCACTCGTTGTTGCTGCCCACCCGACATTTCGTCGGGATAGGCATTGAGGCGATGGCCGAGGCCGACCTTTTCGAGCAATGCACGTGCTTCCGCCTCAACTTCAGCCGGTTTTCGCTTCTTCACCACCGTCGGCGCAATTGTCACGTTGCGCAACGCCGTCATGTTCTGAAATAAGTTGAACTGCTGGAACACAATGGCGAACTTCTCTCGCGCCTTCCGAAGATTCCTAGGATTGTCGTACTGGAGTACTTCTCCGGCGACGGTAACAGATCCCGATTGGGGACGCAGTAATCCGACGAGTACTCGCAAGAGCGTGCTCTTGCCCGAACCGGACGGACCGATGATCGCCACGATCTCGCCGCGTTCGATCGACAGATCAATATCCTGCAACACCGGCACCTTGCCATAGGCGGCGCTGAGCTTTTCAACGACGAGATGTGACAAGCCTAACCTCCAGATACTTTGCAAAGCGAGTTAAGGAATAGCACAGGACGAAATACAGGACCAGAATGGTCCCGTAACACATCCCAGCCGACAACCCCTTGGAATTTAAGATTTTTGCAACGGTCGTCAGCTCCAGTGCTCCTACCTGTGAGGCGATGGAGGTCGACTTTATGAGCCCGACCGAGAAAGTCATCGCCGGTGGGATTAAGACCACCCAAGACTGCGGTAGAATTACCCGGCGCAGTGCCGCCAGTCCGCCCATGTTCATTGTCTCAGCCGCATCCCACTGGTTCGGGTGCACCGATTCAAGTCCGGCGCGTACGATCTCCGCAGAATAGGCCGACGCATGCAGCGCGAGGGTGGTCGCCGCGATAGTGAACATCGGGACGTCTGCACCAGCATATTGGTAGGCAAAGAAGACGACCAGCAGCATGACCAGAAAAGGGATACGACGGAAGATTTCGACATAAAGGACAACGAGCCAGCGCACGAATGCCCAGCGCACAATTCTCTCGTTGCGGAGCACTGCAAGCAGGAAGCCCACCACATAGCCTATCCCACAGCCAGCCGCAGAGAGACCGATCGTGTAGAGAAAACCCTCACCTATAAAGATCAGGTTATAATAAGTGAAGAACCGGCCAAGTTGATCAACGAGGGCAGTCATCAGAACGCCTTGCTCTTGATCCGGAAGAAATAGCGACCGATAAGATAGAGTAACCCACTGACGATGACAGTGAGGATCACGTAATAGACGGCCGCAATCGAGAAAATCTCAAGCGACCTAAAGGTTTCTCCATTGATGTTGTAGGCTCTTCCCGTCAACTCCTCGACGCCGAAGATGGAGGCAAGCGACGTCGTCATCGTCACGATGATGAATTCGTTCGATAGGGGCGGGAACAGTACCTTAGTGATATGCGGAAGTATTACATAACGAATGGATTGTATCCGGGTGAACCCGAGCGTCTCGGCGGCTTCGATCTCTTCGCGCCGGATCGAGGCGAAGCCGGCTCGCTGGATTTCGGTCATGTAGCCTCCGGTATTCAACGCGATACCGATCAGCACTGCCTGGTAAGACGACAGCATAACACCCCAGTCTGGCAACACAAAGTAGATAAAGAAGATCTGAACCAAAAGCGGTGTGTTCAGAAAGAATGTCACATACCCACGCACCACCACGCGAGCAGGACGGTTGCCATACTGCTGGACCGATGCGCAGATCAGCCCAATGGCCCATCCGATCAGAAATGCGACTACGGCGATTTGAAGTGAAACCCACGCCCCGCCGGCTAGATAGCCAAGGTATGGGGTGACCTGCCCGAATTGCATCGTATAGTTCATTCGGGCAGGTCCTTGCCGATCGGATCGCTGTTTCTCGAGTTCAGAAATAGGGTGTGAACGGAACCTTGGTCGCCATAGGAGCGAGGAAGTACTGCTTCCATAGCGCTTCGATGGTACCGTCGGCATGCATCTCGTAGATCGCGAGATTCAGCCAATCCTTGAGGCTGCTGTTCCCCTTGGCAATGCCAATACAATCAAAGGTGACGCCCCATTCCGGAGATGGGATGATCTTCCATTTCACGTCGGGATATAGTTTGAGGCGGAACGGCGCCGAATCAATAGAGTCGAAGGATGCATTGCCCCTACCTTGCGCCAACGCGCGATCTCGGTCGTTGTAGTTGTCAAGCAAGATCATCTTAGCCTTCGGGGCGTTCTTCTGCAGGAACGGTATTACATTAATGCCTCGGACCTCGACCAATGTTATGTTTTCGTTGTTCAGATCGGCCAATCCAGTGATTGGCGAGTTCTGGGTAGTGATGATACCGTAGTTTTCAGTATACAATGGTACGGTAAAGTCGATTACCTTAGCACGAGCCGAGTTACGGGTCATCGCCCCCATCACAGCGTCGATCTTGCCTGATGCCACAAAAGGAATTCGGTCCGGCGAACCCGTTTTAACAATCACAAGTTTTACGCCAAGTTTTTCGGCTAGTTGCTTCGCGATCTCAACTTCGAAGCCTGTTGGTTGGTTCTTATCGTCATAGGAGGACTGAGGCGGGGTTTCTAAACTGAGCCCGATCTGGATCTGACCCGCGCTCAGGATCTCGTTGAGCGTGCGGGCCTCGGCGGGACTCGTCGCCAGGATGGCGGCCGTAAGCCCCAATGCGACCAAGCCTGGGCGCAGTAATCTCTCGAACATGGGCTGTCTCCCGTTGTTGTCGAAATGCGAGTTTCTCGTCATTCAGCATATGAATGGTATACATACGGCATTTGAGCTGTCAACGTTGACGAGAAAAGGTCTCGGGATCGCTCCCGGCCGCTGCGGCGGAATCTGCCTCATCATCTCCGCGTCCCGGCGATGGGGCCTCATCTTGCGCGCCCGCATGCTGGCCATTGCGTGCGGCTACGAAGATGCCGACGACCTCGACCATCTTCGCACCGATCCCGGCTTCAAGCTCGCCTGCGGCCGTCTGCCGGATAGTGGCCGTGACCTGTGTTCGCAGCCGACCGTGTCGCGCTGGGAAAATGCGCCGACGCTGCGCGAGGTCATCCGCCTGACCTACGCCACGGTCGATACCTACTGCGCCAGCTATCCAAGCCCGCCTGCCCAGGTGACGCTGGACATCGACGACACCGTCGACGTCGTGCACGGACATCAGCAGCTCTCCTTCTTCAACGCGCACCATGACGAACGCTGCTTCATGCCCATCCACGTCTTTGACACCGCCACCTCGCGCCCGGTCGCGATCCTGCTGCGACCCGGCAAGACCCCGTCCGGGCCCGAAGTCCGTGCGCACCTGCGTCGCCTGGTGCGCCGCATCCGGAGCCACTGGCCGAACACGCGCCTGAGCGCCGCCAGCTTGCCGCGGCTCACGTCGCCGACCTTCAGCCCGAAGCTGCGCAGCGGTCTGCGCAGGGTCTATTCTATATCCTTGGCCTTGATCTGCGTCGGCTTGCGTGCGGCGAGCAAGGCTCGCACTTCCTGTGACGGCACCGAGTGACGATGCACCGGGTAATACCACCCCATGGGCAGCAACTGAGTAATGCCGCGGGCGTCGCGGCGGTCCGTTTTGATCGTCATGGCGGACAGGGTGCCGTGACGTGACGCGTCTCGAGCAGCACTGCCTCGAAGGCCGCCTTATGCAACCCCCGTCATAAAGCCACTGCGACAGCGGCCCGGCCTCCAGGCGGACCCGACGATCGTCACGCCAAGGCCACAAAGGAAAGTGACCAGCGCCTCTGGTTCGCTCGCGGACTTCGCCTGCTGGATAACCCTGCCGCTCGCGTCCAGCACGCACAGGCTGCTCAACTCCAGCCACACGTCGATCCCAACATGGTGTTCCGTGACCGCCCTCCTGATGGACGGACCCGAACTGCTTGGGCCCGTGTTGCGCCGTCACCCTGGAAGAAACCCGCCCGGAACGTCAGCCCGGGTGCCGGCCCATTACGGCATCTACCGGATCCCCAAGTTGCATTGCACCACTTCTTAGTATACGAATTGTATGCTGCTAATCGACGAAGAATGAACGCATGAATGAAAATCAGTCACCGCCACCGCGCCCCGGTTTGCGCAGCACCGGCACCGAAAGGGGGGCTGTGGTGCACTTTTTCTTCGACGGCGCGCCCATCGACGCCTATGGCGGAGAGACGGTCGCCGCCGCGCTGATTGCCAGCGGGCGCAGAACGCTTCGCGCTAGCCCGCGCACCGGCGCGCCGCGCTCTGCCTTCTGCTGGATGGGGCTCTGCCAGGAATGCATCGTGCTCGCCGATGGTGTGCGCCGCCCCGCTTGCCGCCTTGAAGTAAAGGATGGGATGGTCGTACTGTCCGGCACCGTTCCATGAGTGCGACAGTCGATGTCGTGGTGGTAGGTGCCGGGCCCGCCGGGGTGGAGGCGGCACTTGCTGCGGCAGTTTGTGGATTGTCCGTCACGCTGCTGGACGAAGCGTCGCAAGCGGGCGGCCAGGTCTATCGCGCTCCGCCGAGCACCTTCCGCGGCGCCTTGCAGGATGCGGCGGATCCCGAAGGCGTCAGATTGCGGACGCGACTCGCGGCAAGCGGCGTGACGGTGTGCTTCGATCATATTGTTTGGTCGGTCTCGCCCGGCTTTCGCGTCGATGCGTTGGGACCAAGCGGCCCTCGTTACTGGTCCGCGAAGGCGGTGATCGCTGCCGCCGGCGCACAGGAACGTGTCGTGCCATTTCCGGGCTGGACGCTGCCCGGCGTTATCGGCCTCGCAGGCGCTACGATTATGCTGAAATCGCAAGGCGTCCTGCCGGGTAGGCGCAACCTCGTCGCCGGCCAGGGGCCGTTGCTGCTGGCGGTTGCCGCCGGCATATTGAAGGCTGGCGGCCAGGTAGCAGCAGTGCTGGACCTTGCTACTCGTGCCGAATGGCTCGCAGACTGGCCGGCTCTCGCATCGCGAGTCGATCTCGTGATGCGCGGCGCGCTATGGCGTGCACGGCTGCTGCGGGCCGGCGTGCCCATACTCCATCGTCAGGCCGTTCGCAGAGTGACGAACACGCCGCAAGGACAGTTGCGTGCGATGATCGGCCCCGTTGACGGTGCGGGGCGACCGATGACCGGTGCCGCCCGGGAGGTCGTCGTGGATGCGCTGGCGGTCGGGAACGGACTGACTTCATCCACGGACATCACGCGCCTGCTCTGTGTTACGCATCGTTATGACGAGTTGCGCGGCGGTTGGGTGCCGAGCGTCGATGAGGTTTTCCGGACTTCGCTTCCCGGGCTATATGTTGCCGGTGACGGAGCCGGACTTGCGGGCGCGGCTGCTGCGGCCGCCGATGGCAGGCTCGTCGGACTGACTGTCGCCCGGGACCTAGGCTACGTCTCGTCGGCATCCTACGACGAGACTGTGGCACCGCTACGTCGCAAGGCGCGGCGGGCGCGTCGCTTCGGCACGGCAATGGCGCGGTTGATGGCCTTGCGCCCGGCACAACTGGACGCCATTCCTCCCGACACCGTGCTGTGTCGTTGTGAAGACGTCACCCGCGCCGAAATCGATGCTGCCGCGGCGGAAGGTGCACGGACGGTAAATCAACTCAAGGCCTGGACACGCTGCGGTATGGGGCCTTGTCAGGGTCGCATCTGCGGCGATATCGTTGGGGCGGTCCTGTCCCGCGCGGGAGGCACGCGCGAAACGGCGGGATTTTTTACCGGGCGTACGCCGTTCCGCCCGCTTCCCCTCGGCCAACTGGTCACCGAGACCGATTATGCGGCCCTGACCCTGCCGCCGCCAGCACCGCTGTAATGGGAATGGCGGAAGCGGATCCCTTCGATGCGGTGGTCATTGGCGCTGGCGCGATGGGCGCCACGACAGCGTTATTTCTGGCCCGTGGCGGGATGCGCACGGCGCTGCTCGATCGCGGTGAAATCTGTCGCGAGGCGTCGGGGGTGAACGCCGGGACGCTGACCTTGCACATGACCCGCGCCGCACTAATCCCCTATGCGATGAGGGGACGCGAACTCTGGCTCAAATCAGCGGAATGGCTCGGTTCGGATATCGGCGCGCGCGCCGCACCCGGTCTGTCGCTGGCCTTCACCCCGGCCGAATGCGCGATGCTGGAACAGCGGGCCAAGGCGCGGACAGCGATGGGTGCACCCATTCGGTTGGTGACGCCAAGAGAGGCATGCGCAATCGAACCCGGCCTCAACCCCTCGCTTCTCGCCGCCGCCTTTTGCGCGTTGGACGGGCATGTCACGGCCTATCTGACCGGGCGCGCTTATCGGCGTGCGCTGACCGAGGCGGGCGTTGCCGTGTTCGAGCAGAGGCCGGTCGTTGGCATCGAGCAGGATGACCGAGGGTACTGCGTGCGCGGCGATGACGGCACGCTCCTGCACGCCAAACGACTGGTGCTTGCCGGTGGCGTGTGGCTTGAAACGATGCTTGCTTGGCTCGGCCTCCGCGTGCCGGTGAAATGCCTAGTCAACCAACTTGTCGTGACAGAGCGGATGCGCCCGGTTATGCATAGCGTCGTCGGCATCGCCAACGGGCTGCTGTCGCTCAAGCAGTTCGAGAACGGCACAGTGCTTATCGGTGGCGGCTGGCAGGGAATCGGCGATCCCGTGCGAGGCGGCGTCGAGGCCATTCCTGACAATCTGCTCGGCAATGTCCAACTTGCCCGTCATGCGGTTCCGGCGCTTGGCGAAACCCGAATAGTTCGTATCTGGCTTGGACTCGAATCGGAAACCGCCGACGCCATGCCGATGATCGGCCCGTTGCCGGGAGTGGATGAGGCCTATGTCATCGGTTGCGTCCATTCAGGCTATACCAGCGCGCCCTATCTTGGGCGACTTCTCGCCGAGCGCGTGCTGGGTCGCGAACCTGAGATGCCCCTGTTCGATCCGGCGCGGCTGGTCCAGCCCGCGCCTGTGCAGCGTGAGGAAATAGCGTGATCCCTTCATACGACCAGCCGTATCGCGGCATCTACGTCTCGACACTGACACCGTTCCACCCCGACGGGCAGATCGACGAGATTTTGCTGGCTGCCCATTTTCGGCGATACGCCGGCGTGCCGGGCATCGTCGGCGTTCTTTGCAATGGACACGCCGGAGAGAATTTCCTGCTCACCCGCGCCGAACGCCGCCGCGTAACCGAGATTGCCGCCGGCGTCATGGGCCGGTCACATATCATCGTTTCTGGCGTCCTCGCTGAGGCCTCCGAGGAGGCGGCATCGCATGCGCGCGATGCCGCCGAAGCTGGGGCGGATTGCGTGTTGGTCTTCCCGCCATTCTCTTGGGCGCTCTCGCAGGACGACCGGATGGCCTTGACCCACCATCGCCGGATCGGAGAAGTCTGTGGCATCCCGATGATGCTATATCAGGCCGGTGTTTCCTCTAGCCTTGCCTATCGCCCCGATATTCTCACCGCCCTGGTTCAACTTCCTGGCGTCGTCGGCATCAAGGAAGGTAGTTGGGAAAGCAATGCCTATGACCGAAACCGGCGAGTGGTGAATGCCGTCGCCCCCCATGTCGCAGTCATGGCATCAGGTGACGAGCACCTCTTGTCCTGCTTCGTGGTCGGCAGCGAGGGCAGTCTCGTCAGCCTCGCCGTGCTCATGCCCGATGAGATCGTCGCCTTGGACCAAGCTGTGCGGCATGGTGACCTGACGGCGGCGCAGGCGTTGCATCGGCGCATCCAGCCACTGGCGAACGCAATCTATGGTCAGGCGCCAGCAGGCCTCGCGACAGCTCGGCTTAAGGCATGCATGGCATTAACGGGAGAATGGAAGAATGAGGCGACGCGGCCGCCGATCACGCCATTGCCGGATGGCGAACTGGCGCGGTTGCGCGCTGCCCTGTCCGCAGCGGGTGTGATCAAGTGAGCCGTCGTGCGGTGAGCAACCCCGGCGAGGCCCGTGATTCAGAAAGCAGCCTGGCAGAGCGCGCCTACGATATCCTCAGCCGCCTTGTGCTGACCCGTCAATTGCCGGGCGGTAGTGCCATGGTGGAAGGGCGCTTGGCCGAGCAATTGGGGATTTCTAGAACGCCGATCCGCGAGGCAATGCTGCGCTTAGCGGCGGAGGGGCTGCTGATCAAGCAAGGCGCGCGCTCATACGCCGTGCGGGGTGTGCATTCGGTCGAGTTTTTCCAGGCGCTGAGAGTGCGTGAGCTAATAGAAAGCGAGGCAATCGAGTTAGCCATCGGGCGCGTGCCACCAGAAGTGATCGCCGATCTACGCGTCAAAATACTTGAACTCGGTCGGCTCGATAAACAGGACACTGCACATTGGGAGATGGATGATAGACTGCATCTGCTCTTTCCCCAGGCACTGAACAACGCCGTCATGGCCCGCATCATCCGCCAACTGCGCATGACGACCCGGCTGTTCGAGCTGACCAGCCCATCCGGCCGCGTCGCCAAGGATGCGGCGGAGCATGTCGCCATTCTGGATGCCTTCGCCAGCGGCAATGGCCGCAGCGCACGCACTGCCATTGCCACTCATCTTCGCAATGTCACGGCGGAGATGCTGGATATCGTCGGCGGCCGCGATGTAGTCGTGCCCAGACGGAGAGCACGGGCATGAACCCATTCGACCTAGGAGCGTGTCCCGGTAAAGGCTTAAAATTGCTCGACAGGTTTGGCTGATGGTGATTCGGTTGGCGCATGAGCAAGACCTTCCGCGCCTGGGCTGTCGACGATAGCTGGCTTCTTCCACCGTCGGTGCATGACTTTGTTCCGGCAGGCCATGCGGCGCATCTGGTCCGTGATCTGGTCCGCGAGGAGCTTGATCTGTCGGCCATCCTATCGGTCTATACCGAGGTGCGTGGCTACCCGCCCTATCATCCCGGCATGATGGTGGCGCCGTTGCTGTATGCCTACAGCCAGGGTGTCTACTCGTCACGACGGATTGCGCGCGCCTGCGAGGAGCGACTGGATTTCCAGGCCGTGACCGCACTGAACCAGCTGGATTTCCGCAAGCTTTCATCCAGATCGTCGCCGTGCAAGGGTGCGCCGGGCACGACCTGTTCAGCGGCCAAGATCTTGTTTTGGATCAGGCGATGGATGGCGTGGCGTGTTACGCCCAGCGCAATGCCGGCCTCGCTCATCGTCAGCCACTCGCCGCCTTTGTCTGCCGAGCGGTAAGCGGGGATATCATGGACCCGCCGCAACGAGCCGACGCGGTGGGCCGTCCAGGTTTTGCCATGACCGGTCTGCAAGCCCTTGCGGTTGAGCGAGGCTGCAATGTGCTCGTCGTTCCAGCGCCCGGCCATGCTCCGCATCGCGGCCAGCGCATCCGGGGGGGTGTTGCATCCGTGCTCACTCGTCCTGGGCTTTTTGATCCGGAGCTGCGAGTGCTGGCCGCCCTTCCAGTGGATCACCAGGACGACCTCGCGCGCGGCCTCGTCAACGTCGGCGATGATGTCGGTGATCAGTGTGCGGACAAGCCGTTGGCGGGCTCGCATACTTGTCCTAGGCGCGGTCCAGGCCGCCGACAGGTCCGCGGCAAGGCCGGTAAGATCCGGAAGATCGGTGGGCGCCTCCGGCTCGCACCCGGCATCCAGCCGCGCCTGGCACGTCTCCACCCGGTGCAGCGCCGCCTCCCAGTTCTTCTCCAGTTGCGCGGCGATCAGGCGATTGTCCGGGTCGCAGGCCGCATAGCGCCGCTCGGCAAGCCCGGCCTCGTAGCGCGCCTGCTGCAGTTCCAGTTCAGCGATGCGGTTCCGCTCCGTCTGACTTTCCATGTGCATCTGCTCGGCTTGCAATGCTGCCTCGACCGCTATCGGCCGCACGACCCTGACCAACTCGGCCGCAACCGAGGCGTCGATGCGGGTACCGCCAAAACTGATGCAGGTTGGCAAGCCGAGCATAAGGTTGGGGCGGTTGCAGCGATACACCGCATGACCCGGGCTGTTGCCGACGTAGCTGACAGCCAGATGCCGACCGCAACGGGCGCAAGTCAGCAGGCCTGCCAGCAGCGCCCGCCCACCTCGCCCAGCCTTGGCACCACCCGCCTTACCAAAGGCGTTGGTCGCCAGCAGGGCCTGGTTCCGCTCATACTCGGCCCAGCCGATGTAGCCGGGGTGGTGATCCTGCAGCATGACCTCCCAGCTCTCGAGCGGCTTGCCGTGGCCGTAGGTCTTGCGGGGGTGGCCATCGACGATGGTGGTGCGCTTCTCGCTTTTGCCATAGGCGTAAGTGCCTGCGTAGAAGGGGTTCTTCAGCACCGAAATGATGTTGCGGTAGCGGACAGGGCACCATTCCAGAGCAGTCATGCGCTTGCCATCGGAGGGACGCGGAAAATGCACTCCTTCGGCCTTCATCCGCAGCAGCACCTGCTGCGCGCTGCCGCACTCCCGGAATCGGGCAAAGACCAGGCGGACCACCTCCTGCATGCGCAGATCCGGATCCAGGCCCAGACCCACCTCGCGGTGCCATGTGTAGCCAAACGGCACGGCGATGCGCAGGTCGCGGCGCCTCGCTTTCTGCCGGGCGGCGTCAAGCATATCGACCCTCGCCTTCGAGGGAAAACAGACACCCGCGATCACCCAAGGTGTGGAAAGAGGACCCATTGGAGGGGTGATCGGCGTCCAAAAGGGAGGCTTGCACCTCCACCGGAATGTCTCTTGACCAATATACGAGCATCTGAGCTTTTCCATCAGCGGCACGCGACCGCGGCACCTGATGCCTGGAGTTTGAACATGACTGACTCATCGGAATACGTGCCGTCGAAGGTTTGGACCTGGAACAAGTCGAATGGTGGTAGATTCGCGAACATCAATCGCCCGATCTCAGGGCCTACGCACGACAAGGACCTGCCAGTCGGTCGCCACCCTCTCCAACTCTACTCGCTCGGCACACCTAACGGTGTGAAGGTCACGGTGATGCTGGAGGAACTGCTCGCTTTGGGGCATGCTGGAGCCGAATACGATGCTTGGTTGATCAAGATCGGCGACGGCGACCAGTTCGGCAGTGGCTTCGTGGCGGTGAACCCGAACTCCAAGATCCCGGCACTGATGGATCGCAGCGGCCCGACCCCGATCCGCGTCTTTGAATCAGGCGCAATCCTGCTGTATCTGGCGGAGAAGTTCGGCGCGCTACTGCCGACAGAGGCCGGCGCGCGCGCCGAGTGCCTTTCGTGGTTGTTCTGGCAGATGGGGAGCGCCCCCTATCTGGGTGGTGGATTCGGCCACTTCTACGCCTATGCGCCGACGAAGATCGAATACGCCATCGACCGCTTCGCTATGGAAGTGAAGCGTCAACTCGACGTGCTCGATCGGCGTCTCTCGGAAAGCGAGTATATCGTCGGTGAAGTCTACACAGTTGCGGACATCGCCATCTTTCCGTGGTATGGTGCTCTGGTAAAAGGTTGGCAATATGGGGCCGCCGACTTCCTGAGCGTGCAGGAGTATAAAAACGTCCAGCGCTGGGCCGACTTGCTCCTTGAGCGACCTGCCGTAAAGCGTGGACGGATGGTCAACCGGCTCAGCGGCGACCCGTCAAGTCAATTGCATGAACGCCACGACGCTGCGGATTTCGAAACGAAAACGCAAGATAAACTATTTAACATCGGCTGACTGGCCTTCGTGAGGCGGACCAACCCGACGCGGCCCCTCTCATCGCCCGATTGCTTTACGCAGCCAGCGCAGTTGCAACATACTTTCGTCGGTCCTCTCAGTCGGCAGCAACCACGAGCGCCGTACCCGGATGCACGTAACCTTGGGTCACGTCGCGCGCTGCGTGGCCGAGCAGGCCAGCGAACGTCAATTCAGAGAAGCCGAGGTCACAGGTGACACCGGCGAACGTGTGTCAAAGAAGTACCGCTGACTGATGGTCACGACCGCCGACCTCAGCATCGTCCCGAGCCAGAATATCGTCGAACTTGGAGGGTTGGGCCCGGAGCAAGTGGTCGCCCCCAAAGTGGCGTCGGGTGAAGGAACAAATACTGAATCTGGCGTGCGCCGTTTGACAGGACCGAGGCATTTGAGACCGGCGAGGCTCGATTTCCGGTCGAGTGCTCAACCTCTGGCAGGGGCTTTCACCTCTATTTATCGCCCAATACCTTCTATTACGATGCCACGGGCAGCCCCGCATTCGTTCATCCGATTGCCCTGGTCACCCTCGGGCGTGTTCATGGACCAGACGATCAATGTCCCCTATGGTGATCCGCCATTGTGATCCTACTGGGGAACCAAAGATGAGCACCACCACCGAATTTCAACCTTGGGATCGCGTAAAAGCGACCGAGCGTTTGGCTCAGGGCGCCCCTCAATGCTGGTATGTCAGTCTAGGCGTCGGCATGCCCACTACCGTCGCCGACTACGTGCCACCGGAGACCGAGGTGATCTTCGATGCCGAGAAGGAGGTACGCCATAGAACGGGCGGGAGTGCACCGTTCGTGGCACGAATCAGGAACAAGTTCGAGTGGCTGCTGCAGAAATTGGCCTGATGGCCGTGCTGCCGTGGAATCGCCTGAACCGGTCCGATGCAAAGCGGCGTCAACAGTCCGCAAGAAATTGCCGCTGAGATTCGTGCGCCGCCAGCCGAGTCGTGCGCGGTGGGCGAGCGACGCGCTTGGAACGACGTCGCCGCAGCGGCGCGCGGCTTCCAGGGTGCGGCCAGGATAGGCGGTATTCCACAGCGCGATGGCCCGCGCGGCAACCAACGGGAGGCCGTTCACACGACGCTGCTGGGTTTGGGCCGCGCGATCATACAGCCGTCCAAACCGGTGGAAGCAAACGGCTCGGACGAGCGCATTGCGGGTTTGTCCCTTACTCAATTCCGCCGTCTCTTGCCGGCGAAGTTGTGGTTGTTCCAGCCGGGCCAGGGCAAAGAGGGTCCGCTTGTTTCGTCAACTGTCCCGCGGTGCAGGTGCCACCCCGTGCTACCGCGGGAAGGCGTCGAGGCGCTTCAGTATCAGCGGGGCGCCGACCGTAATTTGCACACCAGAGCGATCAACCGCAGAGCGCCATCCCGCTCCGCCGCGGTCAGCTTTTCTTCGGGGCGGCCAGCATAAACGGTGCCAGGGCTGGCCATGTGCAGGCTGGGTGGAGCGCCTATGGCTTGCGGTCGGCGAGGTTGGGGACGCGCGTCGCGAATCGGAAGCGCAACAGGCGCGCCAAGGCGGAGACATAGTCGCCCCTGTCAGGAAGTGACATGTGCTCTATGCGTAGATGGGCATCCGAGAATGGCAATCGTGGCCGGGTGCCGGCTATGGCAACATCTTGCCTGGATTCAGGATACCCATGGGGTCCAGGGCGGTCTTGATCGTCCGCATCATCGCCAGCCCGGCGAGCCCGTGTTCGGCTGCCATGTATTTGCGCCGGCCCTGGCCGATGCCGTGTTCGCCGCTGCAGGTTCCGCCGGCGGCGTGGGCGCGGGCGGCCAGCCGGTCGAGAAACCCGAACATCGCCGCGACCTCGGTGGGCGAGCCAGGATCGACCAGCGGAATGGCGTGGAAGTTGCCGTCGCCGACATGGCCCTGGATGGTGCCGGGAATACCGTGCGCGTCCATATCAGCGCGGGTTTGCTCGACGCATTCCGCCATGCGGGAGATCGGCACGCATACGTCGGTGGAAACGCCGCGCGAGCCGGGGCGGCTGGCGACCGCCGCCCAGTAGCTCTCGTGGCGGGCCCGCCATAGCCGGTTGCGCTCATCGCTGTTGGCGGCCCAGGCCGGGGTGGCGCCGCCATGCACGCGCAGGATGCAGTCCAGGCGGGCGGCCTGGTCGGCGGTGCCGGCCGGGCTGCCGTGCAGCTCCAGGAACAGATGCGGCTGCTCCGGCAGGCCCAGCTTGGAATAGGCGTTGCAGGCGGCGATCTGCCTGGCGTCGAGCAGTTCCACGCGCGCCAGCGGCAGGTCGGACTGGATCGCCTCGATCACCGCATCGCAGGCACCGCGCACAGAGAGGAAGGCGCTGGTTCCCGACAGGATGCTCTCGGGGATACCGTGCAGGCGCAGGGTAAGCTCGGTGATGATCCCGAGCGTGCCCTCGGAGCCGACCAGCAGGCGGGTGAGGTCGTAGCCGTTGGCGGCCTTGCGGGCGCGGGTGCCGGTGGTCACCACCTCGCCATCCGCCAGCACCGCACGCACCGCCATCACCGCCTCGCGCATGGTGCCATAGCGCACCGCGTTGGTGCCGGAGGCGCGGGTGGCGGCCATGCCGCCGAGCGAGGCATCGGCGCCGGGGTCGACCGGGAAGAACAGTCCCTGGTCGCGCAGCGCCGCGTTCAACTGCTCGCGGGTGACGCCGGCTTCGACCGTGGCGTCGAGATCCTCCACGTTCAGCGCGATGATGCGGTTCATGCCGCGCAGCGACAGGCACAGCCCGCCCTGCGGCGCGTTCACCTGGCCCTCTACCGAGGTGCCGGTGCCAAAGGCGATCAGCGGTATGCGATAGCGGGCACAGATGCGCACGATCTGCTGCACTTCTTCGGTGCTGGCGGCTTCGAGCACGGCGTCGGGCGGTTCGGCCGGCAGCCAGGTGACACTGCTTGCATGGTTGCGGCGCACCGCTTCGGCCCGGCTGAAGCGGGTGTCGAACGCCGCGGCGAGTTCCGCCCACGCCGGCTCGGTCATGACGCGGGCGGTGATTGCAGGCCAAGTTCGGCGGCCAGCGTGGTGAGTTCGCCCAGCACGCGCGCGGAGACCGGCACGCCGCCCGCCTCACGTTCGGCCTCGCAGCGTGCCGCGCGCTCGCCAGGGTAGCGGGCGTCCGGCCCGGAGGCGTGGTAGATGCGCAGCCACTCGGCGACATGGGCGGTGAAACCGGCATGGATCAGCGCCGGATTGAGCGCATAGACGAAGCCGCCGAACTCGCCTGGCAACGTCGCCCCCTGCATCGCCGGCGGCCGCACGCCGGAGAGGCTGCCGGCCAGCACCTCGACGATCATTGCCAAGCCGATGCCCTTGTGCCCAGCCAGCGGCGAAAGCATGCCGCCATTCATCGCCGCCGTGGCGTCCAGCGTTGGCGCGCCGGTGGCATCCAGAGCCCAGCCCGGCGACAACGGCGCACCGGCGCGGGCGGAGTCGATGATGCGGCCGAACGCAACCTGGCTGCTGGCAAAGTCCACCACCAGCGGCGGCCCACCGGCCATCGGGGCCGCGAACGCCAGCGGGTTGTTGCCGATGGCCGCAGCCGTGGCGCCAGGCATGGCCATCACGGCGGGACCGTTCTGCATGACCAAGCCGATCATTCCGGCTTCCGCCAGGCGCGACGCCAGCACCCCGAGCGCACCGAGATGGCCGACCCGGTGCAGCACGATGGTGCAGGTGGCCACGGTCCGCAGGCGCGAAATCACTTCCTGCACCGCCCGCGGCCCAGCGATCTGACCGAGCCCGCGGTCGGCGTGCAGATGCACCAGGCCGGCGAGTTCCTCGATCACCGTGTTGGGGTTGGGGTTCATCACGCCGGCGCGCAGCAACCGCGCGTAGACCGGCAGGCGCGACACGCCGTGTGAATCGACGCCGCGCAGGTTGGCGCGCACCAGTTCGCGCCCGGCCAGTGCGGCACCGGCAGTTGCAACCCCGCTCGCTGCCAGCACGTCCGCCACCCAGGCCCGCAGAGGTTCGGCCGGGATTCGCAGTTCCAGAGCCTTGGTCACCGGCCGCTCCTTCTCAGTTTCGAGCACATTTTCCCTGATTACGGTTTTCGTCAACTGTTGACAGCCGACATTTTCGGCATAATGTTTCGGTCACGGGGGATGCTCTCTGATGCCATCGCAGCTGTTTTCACCTATGATGCTCGGCGGCCTGCGCTTACGCAACCGTATCGTTGTGTCGCCGATGGGCATGCACAGCGCGGTCGACGGGGTCGCGGCCGACTGGCACCTGATGCATCTCGGTCAGTTCGCCGTCTGCGGTGCCGGGCTGGTGATTACCGAAGCGGTAGCGGTAGAGCCGCGCGGGCGCGTGAGCCGCGGCGACCTCGGGCTATGGACCGAGGCACAGGTCAAGGGATTCCAACGCATTCGGGCGTTCTACGACGCCTATGGCGGCGCCAGGCTGGGGGTGCAGTTGGGCCATGCCGGGCGCAAGGGCAGCGTCACCACCTCGTGGGAGGGGCAAGGCGCTGTGCCGGTCCGCGCCGGCGGATGGGAGACGCTCAGCGCCTCGGCGATTGCCTATCCTGGTCGCAACATGCCGACTGCCATTGATCGCGACGAGATGGCCAGAGTGCGAGAGATGTTCGCCGCCGCCGCACGCAACGCGGTGCGGGCGGGCTTCGAATTGATCGAACTGCACGCGGCGCACGGCTACCTGTTGCACAATTTTCTCTCGCCGATCACCAACCGGCGCGACGATGCCGATGGCGGGTTACTGGTCAACAGGATGCGCTTTCCGCTGGAAGTGTTCGCCGCCGTTCGCGATGCGGTGCCGTCGGGCATGCCGGTCGGCGTGCGGGTTTCGGCGACCGATTGGATATCAGGTGGCTGGGAACTGCCGGACACCGAGGCATTCTGCCTGGCGCTGAAGGCGAAGGGTTGCGCCTTCATTTGCGCCAGCACCGGCGGGGCGGCGCCAGAGCAGAAAATTCCGGTCGGTCCGCTTTACCAGGTGCCGTTCGCCAAGGCGCTGCGGGAGGCGACCGGACTGCCAGTGATGGCGGTCGGGCTAATCACCGAACCGCAGCAGGCCGAGGACATCGTTGCCTCCGGCCAGGCCGATCTGGTCGCGCTCGGCCGGAGCATGCTCTACCAGCCGCGCTGGCCCTGGCTTGCCGCCGAGAAGCTGGGCGCCGATGTCGATTATCCGCGGCAGTACGACCGCGCGCACCCCAGCATGCGGCGCAGTGCCGCGTTCAACGTAACCCGCCAGGGAGTGTCGTAATGGTCTATGCCGCCGCATGGGAGGAGTTGCCCGAAGTCGAAGTACTACCTGGAAACTTCCGCCGCTCGGCTGCCGGGCTGAAGGGCAGCGTCAACCGCATCCGGCTGGTCCATCCCTCGGCGACACCGCTGCATCAGCACGACGCCGAGGAGCAGATGGTGATGATGCTGGACGGCGAAATGGATGTGACGATCGCCGACCAGACGACCCGACTGCGCGGCGGCATGGTCTGCTGCATCCCAGCCGGGACCATCCACCAGTTTCAGTCGATCGGCGGCGAGGCGCTGTTCCTCGAGACATTCTCTCCCGGGCGGGTGCAGAACCTGGTCGGCTTTCTTGGCAGGGTGTTCTGATGATCGAACTGGACAGCAATATCTTCGTCGAGACCGAATATCTCGGCTCCAACAACTCCATCGTCTGCACGCCGGCGGGGCTGGTCCTGATCGACTCGCCGCACCGGCCGAGCGATGCGATGCGTTGGCGCCGCGTCGCTGAAGCCGCCGGCGAGACGGTCTATCTGATCAACACCGACCACCATATCGACCATACAATGGGCAATTACTTCCTGCCCGGCACCGTCATTTCGCACGCCCGCACGCGCAGGATGCTGGCGGAGCACGCGCCGACACGGCAATATATCGACGATCTGCTCGACGTTATTGATCCTGCTGGACGTCGCTACATGGGCGGCTGGTCGCAGCGGCTGCCGTCGATCACTTATCGCACCAGCATGGCACTGGAACTCGGCGGCCTGACCTTCGAGTTCACCCATGTTCCCGGTCACACGCCGAACAACTCGCTGATCTGGCTGCCGCAGCAGCAGGTGCTGTTCACCGGCGACCTGGTCTGCGAACTCGGGCTGCCCGCCTTCATCGAGGCCAATGTCTACGCCTGCCTCGACGCGATCCGGCTGATCGAACAGATGCCGGTGCGCCATCTGGTGCCGGGGCATGGCCAGGTTTGCGGACTCGCCGAGGCGCGGCGCTTCCGGGAATGGATCGAGATCCTGCTGGCCGAGGTGGAGACCCGCCTGGATCGCGGACTGACCCGCGAGCAGATCATGGATGAGGTGAGCTACGAGGATCGCATCCACACCCCGATGGGCGGCAGCGCCGGGTATCCGCAGTATCTGATGGACAAGTTCCTGCGCAACAGTATCGGCGCGATCCACGACGACATCCTGGCGCGTCGTCGCGGCGATTCGAACGAACGCTGGCTGGCCTGATGCCCGACCGGCAGCAAATCGCCGCGAGGCCCGTGATGGCGCCGATCCAGGCAGCGTCGCTGGCCGATGGCGCACTATCGAAGATTGTCGAGGCGATCACCGCTGGCGAGTTCGAACCTGGTGCGAGGCTGTCGGAGGTCGAACTCGCGCGGCAGCTCGGCATCAGCCGTGGGCCGTTGCGCGAGGCGCTTGGCCGGCTGGAAGGCAGCCTGGTCGAGCACACGCCGCGAGTCGGCTTCAGCGTCATCCGGTTAACCGAGGAGGACCTGGCGGGACTGCTGGCAATGCGCGAGGGGCTGGAAGGCATGGCCGCCCGGCTTGCCGCCGAGCGGATCACGCCGGACGAGGTCGCGGCACTGCGCGAATTGCTGGCCGAGCGCGACACCACCTCGCCGGGGCGGGACGGCTATCTGCGGCGGGAGATGGATGACGGCTTCCACCTGCTGGTGCAGCAATGCGCGCGCTGTCCGCGGATCGCCGAAACTCTGCGCCAGGACGTCTATTTTCCGCTGCAGCTGTATCGCTTCAACGGCAACGCCCGGCGGGGCGGCACCGCTGCGGCGCTGCAGGAGCACCGCGCGGTGGTCGACGCGCTGGAAGCCCGGGATGCCGAAGGCGCCGAGGTGCGGATGCGCGAGCATCTGCGCAATGCCGCGGTCTGCTACCAGGCCAGATCGTCGCATGGCGGCAACGGCCGCCTGCACACGCATATGGAAACGAGGGTCACATGAAACCGTGGGATGGCATCATCCCCGAACAGGAGCAGCGCAAGTATCGCGCCGCCGGGTTCGGGCAGAAGGGCGGGCTGGGCCAGCGTCCGGCGCTGCTGATCATCGACGTGCAGTATCGCACCACCGGCACCACGCCGATGCCGTTCGACGAGGCGATCAAGGAGTTCCCGACCAGCTGCGGCGAGATCGCCTGGGGCGCGGTCGGCAACATCGTAAGATTGGTCTCGCTGTTTCGTGCCCGCGGCTGGCCGGTTCTCTACCCGCACGTTGCCCGCAAGGAAGGGTTCGACGTTGGCAGACTCGCCGCCAAGGTGCCGGCGCTGATGACGGTGGCGGCCAAGGGCTATGAGTTTGTCGCCGAGATCGCGCCGGTCGCCGGCGATGTGCTGCTGCCCAAGAAGCACCCCAGCGCGTTCTTCGGGACTCCGCTCGCCAGTTACCTGATCGACCTCCGGGCCGATACCCTGGTCGTGACCGGCTGCACCACCAGCGGCTGCGTGCGCGGCTCAGTGGTTGACGCCTTCGCCTATAATTTCCGCGTCGCAGTGCCGAGCGACGCGGTGTACGACCGGAGCGCCGTCTCGCATGCGGTGAACCTGTTCGACATGTCTGAAAAATACGCCGACGTGATGACCACCGACGAGTGCGTCACGGCGCTTTCGGCGCTGCCAACAACCAAAAAAACCTGACCGGAGGAGAGATTATCATGACGCCACAGTTTCACCTTTCCCGTCGCTCGCTGCTCGCCGGCGTATCGCTCGCGGTATTGCCGCTGGGTTCGCCGCACGCCGCCGGGGCGCCCTTCCGCTTCGGCCTGACGCTGCCGCTCTCTGGCCCGCAGGCGCTTTACGGCACCGACCAGATCATCGCTGCGCAGTGGGCCGTGGCGGATATCAACAAGGCCGGCGGCGTTGTCGATGGCCGCCCGCTCGAGATGCTGGTGCTCGATACCCAGGCGGACCCGCAGGTCGGCATCCAGATGGCCAACCGGGTGGTGAATGCCGAGCACCTGCCGGCCTTCGTCAGCGCCTGGAGTGCGGTGGTTAAGGCCCAGGCGCCGATCGCCAACGACAGCAAGACAGTGGAGTTGGTGGTGGGGGCCAACTCGCCCGACGTCGCCAAACTGGGCGACTACGTCTACACTACCTATCCGCTGGCCGACGTCGATCTGACCGCGTTGGCCGATTACCTGTATCAGAAGATGGGCAAGCGCCGCGCCGCGGTACTGTTCGTTAACGATGCGACCGGCGTTGATGGCGCTGCGATCTATCGCAAGGCGTTCACGGCGATCGGCGGCACCATCGTGGCGTCCGAGACCTACGACAACAAGGCGACCGACTTCACTGGCGCGATCCTTAAGGTCCGCGCCAGCAACCCCGACACCATCCACATCCAAAGCCAGGTCTCCGACACACCGCAGATCGTCGCGCAACTGCGCCAGTTGGGCATGAACCAGATCATCACCAGCTACGCCGCGATCTATAACCCGAAGTTCATCCAGGCGCTGGGGGCCGCCGCCGAAGGCGTGATCGTCACCTCGCTGGCACCTGACGCGAAGGGCAGCCCGAAGGTCGCGGCCTACATCGAGCGCTGGCAGAAGGAGAAGGGGCGCGTACCAAACGGCCTGCCGTACACTGAATATCTCTACGATGCCCCCTACCTGGTTGCCGACGTGTTCCGTGGCATGCACAAGGAAGGCATGGCGATGACGGGTGAGAACTTCCGCACCATGATGCTGAAGATCCACTCCTTCGAACTGCCGCTGACCGGGACGACGAACCTGCTGCCGACACACGAGGTGAAAAAGCCGGTGTATCTGATGCAGGTGCAGAAGGGCGCCTGGGTCCAGATCGCCACGCTCGGATAGAGCCAAGTCATGTTCCAATGGCCAGTTATCAGCCAGATTCTCTGGACGTCGCTGGCCACCACCAGTTTCTACGTGCTGTTCGCGGTGGCCTTCGCACTGGTGCTGAAGGTCAACCGCTTCTTCAACTTCGCCCAGGGCGGGGTGATGACGGCGGCCTTCTACGCTGCCCATGCGGCGGTGCAACTGGCCGGCCTGCCAGGCTGGGCGGCGTTCGGCCTGGCGCTGCTGGTTTCTTTGCTGCTGTCAGCCATCATCGAGGTGTTTGGTTTCGCGACGCTGCGAACCAAGCACGCCTCGGTGCTGTTCGTGTTCATCTTCACGCTGATGGTCTCGCAGTTCTGCTCCTACACCGCGGCACTGCTGTTCGGCACCTGGACGGTGACGATCTTCCCGTCGATGTTCTACTCGGTCACGCTGGTCGGCGGTGTCGCCGTCAGCGCCTGGGATGTTCCGGCGATGGCCTCGGCGATCGCCTGCCTCGTCGTGCTGTTCACCTTTCTGCGGCTCACCCGGGCGGGGCAGTCGATGCTGGCGGTCGCTGACAACCCAGCGCTCGCTGAACTTTACGGCATCAAGACCAAGCGGGTCTACCTGCTGGCGATGCTGATCGCCGGTGCGCTGGTGACGGTCGGGATGTTCCTCTACGGCTCGCGCGCGCAGGTGCAGCCGATGACCTCACTTGACCTGATGCTGTTCGCCGTGGTCGCCACCATCCTGGGCGGCATCGGCAGCATCGGCGGTGCCGCGGTTGCCGCGGTGGCGCTTGGGTTGATTCAGAACTCCAGCATCCTGTTCATCCCGTCGCAGTGGCAGGGGTTCCTGGTCTACGCGGTGTTGTTCGTGGCGATCGTGTTCTTCCCGCAGGGCGTGCGCCTGCCGGAGCGGCGGGCGCGCGCCGATGCAACGCGGCAGGTGCCGCTCGACACCGAGACGCCGCCGGACACCGCGGAACAGGGAGGCTGACGATGACCTATCTTCTGGTGCTGCTGATCCTGGTCGGCCTCTATATCATCCTCGCCAGCAGCTTCGACCTGGTGATCGGCCATGCCGGGCTGATCTCGATCGCCCATCCCGCCTTCTTCGCCATTGGCGCCTATGCCAGCGGCCTGCTGGCGCTGAAACTGGGTTGGCCGCCGCTGGTGGCGATCCCGGTTGCGACCCTGGTTGCTGCCGTCAGCTCGATACTGGTGTCGCTGCCAGCGCTGCGCGTCTCCGGCGACTATCTGATGATCGCCAGTCTCGGCTTCCAGCTGGGGCTGATCGAGCTGATCAAGAACCTGCAGTTCTCCGGCGGCAGCGGTGGCCTGTCCGACATCCCGCCGCTGGTGAAGGGCAATGTCAGCGCCCTCACCTACGCGGTGCTGGTCATGGTCTCGGCCGCGGTGGTGGTTTGGCTGATGCGGCGGATCATGCGCAGCGACTATGGCCGCGCGGTGACCGCGCTGCGCGATGACGAGACGGCCGCCGCCATGCTTGGGCGCGACCCGATCTGGATCAAGGTGTGGGTGGTCGCGCTGGCCTCGGGCATCGCCGGCTATGCGGGCGCGCTGTATGCCCACTACTTCCGGTTCATCGCGCCCGACCAGTTCGACATTCTGCAATCGGCCGCTCTGCTGACCATGGTGGTGGTCGGCGGCCTGCGCACCACCTGGGGGCCGGTCGTCGGCGCGGTGTTGCTGGAGACGACGCCGCAGCTGATCACCTACCTGGATCTGCCGCCGAGAATCCTGGGTCCGACACAGGGGCTGCTGTTCACTACGCTGGTGCTGGCGTTCATGTTCTTCCGCCCCAGCGGGCTGGTGTCCGGCAGGGCCGTCTGGCACGGCAATAAACCGCCGGAGGCCTTCAATGTCCGCCGTTCTTGAGATTCACGGGCTGAACAAGGCGTTCGGCGGCATTCGCGTCGCCGACGACGTGGCGCTTGCACTGCAGCCGGGCCGGATTCTCGGCCTGATCGGCCCAAACGGCGCCGGCAAGACCAGTCTGTTCAACCTGATCTGCGGCGTCGTGCGGCCGGATTCGGGAACTGTGCTGCTGGACGGCAAACCGCTCGACCGGTTGAAATCGCATCAGCGGGCCCGCCTCGGCCTCGCCCGAACCTGGCAGCACACCCGGCTGCTCCCCTCGCTCACCGTGCTCGACAACCTGATCATCGGGGCGCGGCAGTATCCCGGCGAAAGGCTGACCAACGTGCTGTTCCGGCCCGGCCTAGTCGCAGCCCAGGACGCCCGCAACCGCAACCGGGCGATGGAACTGCTGACCCAGTGCGGGCTGGAGGACACCGCAGCGATGCAGGCCACCGACCTGCCATATGGGCGGCAGAAGCTGGTCGGCGTCGCCCGCACCCTGATGGGCGACGCGCGCTGCCTGTTGCTGGATGAACCGATGGCCGGGGTCGAGGGGCAGGCCTACGCCGCCATCCAGCGCGTGGTGCGCGCCGTTGCCGCCTCGGGCGTGGCGGTGGCGGTGGTCGAGCACAATGTCGGCTTCATCCGCGACCTTTGCGACGAAGCGGTGTTCATGTTTGCCGGCCGCATTTTGGCGCGCGGTAGTGTTAAGGATCTGGTGGAGGATCAGCGTTTGACAGAACTGTATTTCGGCACATGAACCCGGTGCTGCATGCCGCCCGGATCTCGGCCGTCTACGGCAAGCTGGTCGCGTTGTCGGGCATCGAGTTGGCGCTGCAGCCCGGTAGCCGGGTCGGCGTGTTCGGCCATAACGGCGCCGGGAAAACGACGCTGCTGCGCTGCCTGATGGGCGCGATCCCGACATCAGAGGGCAGTGTGCAGTATTGCGGCGAGAAACTCCCCGTGAGCGTCGCCGATAATGTCCGCCGCGGCCTGGCTTTCGTGCCGCAGGGCCACAACGTGTTCCCGACCCTGTCGGTGCAGCAGAACCTGCACATCAGCGGCCTGCTGTTCGACCAGGGCTTCGTGAAGCATGTGTTCGAACTGTTCCCGGTACTGGCCGAGCGCCGGACGCAGCGGGCCGGCAGCATGAGCGGCGGCGAGCAGCAGATGCTGGCGCTCGGCATGGCGCTGATGACCCAGCCGAAATGGCTGCTGCTGGACGAGCCCAGCACCGGCCTTGCCCCGGTTATCGTGCGCAACGTTATGCGCCAGTTGCTCGCGATCAACCGCACCATGGGCACCGGCCTGGTGATGGTGGAGCAGAACGTGCCGGCGACGCTGAAGGTGGTGGAACGCGCGGTGATCCTGAAGGGCGGCAGCCTGGTGTTTGACGGCACCGCCGAGGAACTCACGGCCAAACCGGATCTATGGGAGTGGTTCTAGCGATGCAAGAGGGTGAGGCACGGGCGAACGTCGCCGCGGGGATGATCCGGTTGACCGAATGGGCATCGGCGGCTGCGCTCCGGGAATTGCCGTCGGCGGTACGTCGACGTGCTGCGGTGGTGCTGGCCGACGATCTGGCGGCCATGGTTGCCGCCAGCACGGAACCCCAGGTGGCCGCCGCACGGGCCGGATTGGTGGCCGGCTCGGGCCCGGCGCAGGCGACGGTGTTCGCCCCCGGCGCGCCGCGATTGGATCGCGCCTCGGCGGCCTCGGCCAACGGCATGGCGATCACTTGGTGCGAACTGGACGAAGGCTATCGCCTGGTGCCCTGCCACGCCGGCGCCTATGTCCTGCCGGCGCTGTTGAGCGAGGCCGAGACCAGGGCTCTGACTGCCGATCAGGTGCTGTCCGCCCTCGCGGTGGCCTACGACGTCACCGCCCGGATCGCAATGACGTTTCCGTTCGCCACCATCCGCGTGCATCCGCATGCAGCCTTCGCCACCGTCGGCGCCGCCGCCGCCACGGGGCTGGTCCGTCGGCAGAACGCGGCGACCCTGCTCGGCAGCGTCTCAGCGGCCGCCAGCATGGCCTTCGCCGGACCGTTCCGCCACGCCATGGAAGGCGCGCTGGTCCGCAATGCCTGGACCAGCGCCGGCGCCTGGATCGGCCTGCACTGCGCGGAATGGGCGGAGGCCGGTATCACCGGCCTGCCAGAGACCGCCTATGACGCCTTCGTTCTCGGCCTCGGCACCGAACTGCGTAGCGGCGAACTGACCGACGAACTCGGCGATCGCTGGGCGATCCTGGACGGCTACCAGAAGGTCTACGCCTGCTGCCAGTATGGCCACGCCGCCGTTGAAGCGGCGCTGGCGCTGTACGCGCGGGCCGACAGCGAACACGCCCTGCCGGAGGAGATCATGGTCGAAACCCACGCCCGCGGGCTGGCGTTAGACACGGTGGAGCCGACGACCACGCTGGCGGCTAAATTCAGCCTGCCGCACGCCATGGCCGCGATCGCCACCACCGGCACCGGCGGCCAGCCTGCCTTCACCGACGCCACCCTGCACGATCCGGCAATCACCGAGTTGCGCCGGCGGGTACGCCTGACGCCGTACGAAAATGTCGGCGCGCCGCCGTTCGACCGCCCCTCGCGCGTCACCTGGCGTTTTGCCGACGGCACCCAGTGGACTGAGCAGGTACTGAGCGCCCAGGGCGGCTCGGACCGTCCGTTTGAGGAGGCGACGCTGCGGGCGAAATTTACCGAGCTGACCGCCCCGTTCCCGCACATGGCCGTCGTACTGACCGCGCTGCTGGACGGCGAGCGCGGCGCCGAGGCCTGGCCGTCGCTGGTGCGCGAGATGGTGCGGTGAACGGGCCGGCGGCGAGCCTCGACTTCCTGGCGGTCGGCGCCGGCGCCTGCGGCCTGGCCGCCGCGATCGCCGCCCATGATGCCGGCCTGTCGGTCGCCGTGATCGAGAAACTCGGCCGGCCCGGCGGCAACTCGGCGCTGTCCACCGGCTCGGTGATCGGCGCCGGCTCGCTGTATCAACGCGCCGCCGGGATCGACGACAGCCCAGCGCGCATGGTGACAGACCTCAGCGCCATCGCCGGCGCCAGCGACAACCCGGCGCTGCTGCGACGGCTCGCCGAAACCTCGGCCGGACTGGTGGCGTGGCTGACCGAGACGGTCAGCTGCCGGCTGCAACTGGTGACCGCCTATCGCCATATCGGCCACAGTGTCTCCCGCCTGCATGCCCCGGCCTCGCGGCGCGGGCAGGACCTAGTGGACGATCTGGTCGCCGCCACGACCGCGCGCGGCATCCCGATTGCGCTCGGCAACGACGCCGCCGGTCTGCTGCTGCGCGACGGCGCGGTGCACGGCATCCGCCTTGCCAGCGGCGAGGAGATCACGGCGCGCAAGACCTTGCTGGCCCTGAACGGCTTTGCCGCCAACCCTGCCCTGGTGCGGCAATACTGCCCGGAGATCGCCGGCGCGCAGTATTTCGGTGCACCCGGCTCGACCGGCGAAGCGGTGCTGTGGGGGCAGGAAGTCGGCGCCGCGCTCGACAACATGGGCGCCTACCAGGGCTACGCCGCCGTCGCCTACCCGCATGGCAGCCTGCTGTCATGGACCACGATCGAGAAGGGCGGCATCCTGCTCGGCCGCAACGGACGGCGCTTCGGCAACGAGGGCCTCGGCTATTCCGGCTACGCCCGGGTGGTCCTGGAACAGGGCGACGAGGCGGTGGCGTTGTTCGACCAGCACGGCTTCGACATCGCCTCCGGCGAGGAGGAGTTTGTCGAACTGGCGCGCTACGGCGGCGTGCGTTCAGCCTCCACCCCGGCGGAGGCCGCCACGGCGATGGGCCTGGAGCCGGCAGCGGTCACCGAGGAGGTGGCGCTCTACAACGCCGGCGCGCGCGGCGCGACGCCGGACCGGTTCGGCCGGCGGGATTTTGGCCTCGCGCCGCTGGTGGCACCGTTCCACGTCGCCCGAGTCATTCCCGGCCTGTTCCACACTCAGGGCGGCCTACGCGTCGACACCGACGCTCGGGTGCTGCGACCAGACGGCTCCGCGGTGCCCAACCTGTTCGCCGGCGGCGGTGCGGCGGCGGGGATCAGCGGGCGGCAGGGCGCGCTCGGCTACGCCAGCGGCAACGGGCTGCTGTCGGCCCTCGGGCTGGGCTGGCTCGCGGCACAGACGGCGGCGCGGGAGTTGCTGGCGTGACCGTGCTGCGCCAAATGGTACGGGCCTGGCGCCGGCAGGGTGCCGTCGCGCTGCCGGCGGCGGTTGCACAGGTGGCGCGGATGCACCTGCTCGATGCACTCGGCGTCGGCCTCGCCGCGTCGACCTTGCAAGCCGGCGCGGCATGGCCACGCTACGCCGCGACATTGGCCCCGGGCCCGGCGACGCTGCTCGGTGGCACCGCGGGGGCGGCGGCGGCCGATGCCGCGCTGGTCAATGGCGGGCTGATGCACAGCCTGGAATACGACGACACCCATACCGGCTCGATCGTCCACGGCAGCGCCGTGCTGGCGGCAACCGCATTGGCGGCCGCCGAACAGCATGCCAGCAGCGGCAGCGCCATGCTCGGCGCCTACGTGTTGGGCTGGGAGGTGCTGATCCGCATTGGCCTGGCCGCCCCCGGGAAATTCCAGGCCCGTTCGTTCCAGATCACCAGCGTTGCCGGCGCGCCGGTCGCCGCTTCGGTCGCCGCCGCGCTGGCGGGGCTCGATGAAGATGCCAGCACGAACGCCGCCGGCATCGCGCTGAGCCAAGCCAGCGGCGTGTTCGAGTTCCTGTCGAACGGCTCGTCAGTGAAGTCGCTGCATCCGGGCTGGGCGTCGCATGCCGGCCTGGTCGCCGCAGCGCTGGCGAAAGCCGGGCTGACCGGACCGGAAACCGCTATCGAGGGGCCGCACGGGCTGTTTCGTGCCTTCGCCGGCGATGCCGGAGCCGCCGCACGTTTCGCCGTCCTGCTGGAAGATCTCGGCACCCGCTGGTACCTGCCGGACGCGGCGTTCAAGCTGCTGCCGTGCTGCCACTATTTGCATCCCTTCGTCGAAGCTGCTGGTCAGATCAGCGTGCCGGCCGATACCATCGAGTCGATCCTGCTGCGCGGCCCAGCCGGCGTTGCGTCGATCGTCTGCGAACCATGGTCCGCCAAGCAGACCCCGCCCACCCCGCACGCGGCACGCTGGAGCCTGCCGGTCGTGGTCGCCGCCCGGCTGGCCGAGGGAAGGGTGGATCTCGATACCTTCGAACGTCCGCTCCGGCCCGCCACGTTGGCACTCGCCGCGCGCATCCGTTGGCAACCGTTGCCGTCTGACCATTTCCCCGAGCGTTTCGAGGCCGAGCTGCTGTGCCGCAGTCGCGACGGCGCGGAGCAGCGCATCTTCGTCGCCGACGCCTACGGCAACCGCTCCCGCCCCGCCGGCGAGGCCGACATCCGGGCCAAGGCGCGCGGCAATGCCGGCCGCGCGCTGCGCGACGTGGCGCGACTGGAGCAGGAGATCGACACCCTGGACACTGCCGCGACTCTCGCGGGCCTCACCGCCGCCTTGCGCGACACCACCGCCGCCGACGCCAGGGCACGGCTGCAACGGAGACGCTGACATGACCGAATATGATCTCGTGCTGCGCGGCGGCTGCGCCGTGCTGCCCGGAAGCGGCGAGCAAGACTGCGACCTCGCCGTGCGCGACGGGCGCATCGCCGCCATCCTGGCGCCAGGCGAGGCCTGCAGTGCCGCGGAGACGGTGGCGCTCGGAGGTCTCGTCGTGCTGCCCGGCGCCGTCGACGTGCACCTGCATCTTGGCCATGGCAAGGACATCGCCCGCCCGCGGGTGCCCGCCGATGCCGACCGCGAGAGTGCCGCCGCCGTGATGGGCGGGATCTCCTGCTTCGTGCCCTATCTGATGGCGACCGATCCGTTCGAAACGTTGTTCGACGACGTGGTCAGCGTCACCGCCGCCGGATCGCGGGTCGATTTCGGCTATCATTTTGTTATCTCGACTGAAGCGCAACTGGCTGGCGTACCGCGCTACGCCAGCGAATACGGAGCGCCCAGCTTCAAGATATTCATGAACAATCGTGGTGGCGAAGGCGCTCGCCTGGGTCTGCCCGACATCGATGACGGCTTCCTGCTGCGCCTGTGCGAAGCGGCGGCGGCGAATGGCGGCATGGTCTGCCCGCATCCCGAGACGATTGAACTGGCCTGGGTCATGCGCAAGCGCGCCATGGCGGAGGATCCGGACGGCACCGGCGGCCTCGCCACCTGGAACGCCAGCCGCCCGTCCTTCGTCGAGGCCGACGCGGTGCAGCGCGCCGCCTATCTCGCCCACGTCGCCGGCGCGCCGCTCTATGTCGTGCACACCACGTCCGCGGCGGCGCTGCAGGCGGCGCTGCGGCACCGTCGCGGCGGGGCGAACATCACCATCGAGACCTGTCCGCACTACCTGACCCACGACATCACCTGGTCCGGCGGCGCGTTCGGCCCGGACATCGGCAAGATCAACCCGCCGCTGCGTGAGGCCGCTGACCGCGAGGCGCTGTGGCAGGGTATGCTGAACGGCGACATCAACACGCTCGCCACCGACCACATCCACCGCGACCTGACCTCCAAGCAGGGCGGGATATGGGCCGCATCGCCGGGGTGTCCGGGGATGGAGACGATGCTGCCGATGCTGCTCAGCGAAGGTCACGCAAAGCGCGGGATGGGCCTCGACCGGGTAGCGGCACTCACCGCCACCAACCCGGCGCGGGCGATGGGATTGGGCCACCGCAAAGGCGCCATCGCACCGGGGCTTGACGCCGACTTTGCCGTCGTCGACCCGCAGGCCCGCTGGACGGTGACGCGCGAGGGCGTGGTGTCGTCGGCCGGCTATTCGATCTACGAAGGCTGGGAGCTGACCGGCAAGGTGGTTCACACCCTGGTGCGCGGCAAATTCGCGCTGCGCGACGGAGCCTTGCAGGACGCGGCCGTCGGCACCGGCCGGTACATCAAGCGGCGGCTTTTGTAAGCGCCGAGCCAGAACCGCTGAGAACCCTGTCGCAATCGTTTCGTGCATCACAACCGTGTTATGGGGCTTATGATAGCGTGGAACCACCGAGGGGATGTGGAAAATGCGGCGATCTCAAACGCATCATATTTGCGTCTCGTCCCTGCCTGACTCAGTAAACCCAGCATCGTATCGAACAAATGCGGTGATTGGGGCGTTGGTGCATTCGATGGCCCAAAGCGAAATGTCCCGAGGCCCAGGCTGCTACGCGGTGATCGGCTTGCGACGGAGGGAATCCCGGCGTCCGTCGCAAACCTGCTGCATAAGCTGGCCAGTTCCCCACCTTAAACGCCATATTCGGAATGTCGTGACGGCGATCAGCGTCGTGCTTGTACGACGTGGGCGCCCAGATCGAGAACAAGGGCGACCCACCTACCCACCCCCCTTGCCCGACCGGTCGAATGCACCAACGCCGTTTGCTGAGCTTCCAGTCACTGGCTGGCTGGGCTGCGTGCGGTCGTTGCCGGCCTGCGCCGACGGCGCATAATGAGCATTCCCCTGTTCGGCGGCCAAGGGTACGCATTGCATCCAAGATATGCGGCAGTGATAGTCGTGCCGGGAAGGGGGGCCGCTTGACGACTCGCAAGGGATTTATCGAGGTTGCGGGGCGTAGGCTGCACTACGTGCGGATGGGCGAAGGCCCGCCAGTGGTGATGCTGCACGCCTCCCCCTGCTCGGCCAAGGTGATGGCGCCGCTGCAGGCGATCCTGGCGGTGCGCTTCACCACATTCGCATTCGACCTGCCGGGCTTCGGCCTGTCCGACCCGCCGCCCGGCGAAACGGTGGAAACCTGGCAACTCGCCGACACGATCGCTGGTGCGATTCGAGAACTGGGGCTGAGCCAGGTGGCGGCTTACGGGCGCCACACCGGTGCTGGTATCGCGGTGGAGATGGCGCGGCGGCATCCGGCGCTGGTGAGCATGGTTCTGACCGACGGCTTCCCGGTCTTCGCCCAGCCCTACAGCGAGGAGCGCCTCGCCGAATACCTGCCGCCGATCGTGCCGCGCTGGGATGGCGGGCACCTGATCTGGACCTGGTTCCGCTATCGTGAACAGCACATTTTCTGGCCGTGGGACCGCGCGACCATGGCCAGCCGCGCCGATATCGAGCTGCCGAATGCCGACTTCCTGCATCGCGGCACGGTGGAACTGCTCGAGGCGGCGGCCTATCGCAAGGTCTACGCATCGGCGTTCCGCCATCCCGGCCTCGCGATGATCGACGAGGTTGCGGTGCCAGTCTGCTACGGCACCCGGCCCGGCGACAGCCAGCACAAGACCATGAAAATGTATCCGTCATCGGCATGGATGCAAGAATTCCCCCGCGACTTCCTGGAGGCCGCGGCGCTGGAGTGCCGCATCCTGGAGCGCCACCCCGCCCAGAGCGCGGTACCGCCGCACGCAGGCCGCATCCACCCCGGCATGACGGCGACGACCGATTATGTCACCACCCGCACTGGCCAGGGCTTCGTCGTCGCTGATGGCCTCGATCGGCCCGGCCTGCCGCTGGTGGTGTTGCACGACCTGCCAGGTGCTGCCGGGCTACATGCGCCCTGGCTGGAGGCGATGGCAGCGCATCGGCCAGTGCTGGCGCTCGAACTCGGCGGCAACGGGCATTCGGATTCCGCATCGGCCGGCGTGGCGCAATGGGCCGACGAGGTCGAGGATTTGCTTGATGCGGCAGGCATCGGACGCGTTTGCATCCATGCGATCGGCACGTCGGCGGCGGTGGGAGTGGAGTTCGCGCTGCGCCGGCCACAGCGCGTTGCCGGGCTGCTGCTGCAATCGCCGCCGCTGGTGGCGCCGGGCTGGGCCGAAAAGGTCGACTTTGCCCCCGACATCGCACCGGTGCGAGACGGCGGTCATCTGCTACGGCTATGGCACCATCTGCGCGACCAGGAGCTGTGGTTCCCCTGGTTCGAGACCGTACCGGCTTGCGCGCGCCAGGTGGAGCCGCGCATCGCGCCGGAACGGCTGCACCAACGCGCATTGGCGATGCTGCGCCAGCCGCACCACTACCGGGCGATCTGGTGCGCGGTGCTGGAGTACCCGCTCGCCGAGGCGATGGTGCGGGTGACGGTGCCGATGGGCGTAGCCGGGCAGGCACAGGACATCTTCGCCCCCTGTCGCGACCGTGCGGCCGCGCTCACGACGGGCGGCCTGCTGCTGCTGCCGGACGAGCCGGTGCCGGCGGCACTGTTGGTCGAAGCCTGGCTCAGTAGCGTGGTGGGCGCGGATACGGCGCGCCCAGCTTGCGCAACCGTTCAGGGAGGAACGGCGCATGCTCAGGCGTGAATGTGAAGGGCGGCGCGTCCTCCCAGAAGGTTTCCTGGGCGCCGCCGAGCGAGCGGAACAGGATCAGCGCGCCGCTGCGCGAGCCGTAGGGAGCGTGCTTCACCATCGGCGGACGGAAGCAATAGGCGCCGGCCTGCATGACGCCGGTATTCCCGGCCAGTTCGCCCCACAGCAGGAAGAATTCTTGCACAACCGGATGGCGCTCCGCCCGTTGGCCGCTCATGAAGGGCGTGGTGGCGGTGATGTAGGTGTTCTCGCCGCTCACCGGGTCGGCGCGCAGCACGCGCATCCGGGCGCGGGCTTTCATCGAGTCGAGGCCGAAGCGGGAGAAATCACCCTCCCAGGCGGCGTCGGTAAGGTCCACCTGGCGAACCAGGCGACGCGGATCGAACTGAGCGGCGTTGCCTGGTTCGATCGGGCCGGAGAGAAAGCTGAGGAAGGTCACGCCTTCGGGCGAGACGACGCCGGAGCGCTGGTAGCCGGAGGGCAGGAAGGCGTAGTTGTCCTCGCCGTAGGTGGCTCCGGTGATCGACAAGCTGCCGTCGAGGATGTAGACCTCCTCATCGACGGCGAGCACCGTGTCGGGCATCGACCACCCCGCCGGGCAGCGCGTGATGCAGGAAAACGCCCCGCTGCCGGAGTCTTCGGACAGCAGTTTGAGGCGGGTGCCGGGACGGCCATGGGCCGCGCCGTCGATCCAGTTCAACCGCTGGGCCTGGATGAATTCGATGTGATCGCGCATGCCCCGATGGTGGGGCGGCGGCGCGACCAAAGTCAATCGCAACACGGCGGCGTCTGCCGGATGAACGGGCCAGAACGATGAACATCGAGACATCGCTGCCAAATTTCCTGCCGAACGCCCTGCGCCAGCCTCAGGCGGTGGTGCAGGCACTGCAGGACCGCCTGCTCGCCCGTATGGTGGAACTCTGCTACCTGCACCACCCGTTCTACTCCAAGCTCATGCGCCGCGAGGGGCTGGAGCCGCGGCATATCCGCAACTGCGCCGAGCTGGAGCGCCTGCCGCCCTGCTCCAAGACCGAGTTTCTGGCCGATCCGGACTCCTTCCGCCTGAACCCCGAGGCGCTGGGCAATGCGGGAACGCTGTGGAAGGTGGTCTATACCACCGGCACCACGACCGGCCGGCCGGCGCCGGTCTATGTCGCCGCGCATGATCATTTCGCCTATATGTTCGGCTTTCAGGACCGCCAGGACATCATCGGCTTGCGCGACACAGACCGGCTGATCAACCTGTTCCCACTGACCAATTTTCCGCTTGGCGCCTTCGCCCGCGCGGCCGACGAGGTCGCCGCGGTCGGGGCGGCGATCGTGTTCGGCCACACCGGCCGCGCCGAGATGGGCTTCCCGTTGAACCGCCCGCTTGACGAGGCGGTCGCCGCCGTGGCGCGACATCGGGTGACGGTGCTGTGGGGCGTCGCCGGGTTCGTCCGCCGGGTGCTGATCCGGGCGCGCGACCTCGGTGCGGATTTCTCCTCGGTTCGCATGGTGATGACGACCGGCGAGGCCGCCTCGCCGGCGATGCGCGCCGATTTCCGCATGCGCATGGCCGAACTGGGCTGCGCCGACACGGTGGTGGTGAACCGCTACGGTTCCACCGAGCAGGGCGGCACGATGATCGAGTGTACCGACGGCAGCGGTTTCCACAGCGTGCAGCCGGACCAGTTGTTCCACGAGGTGGTGGACCCGGCCACCGGCAAACGGCTGGCCGACGGTGAATCCGGTCATCTCGCCGTCACCCACCTGAACCGGCGCGGCACCGTGTTCCTGCGCTACATGGTAGGCGATGTCGCCTCGCTGGACCACGCCATCTGCCCGCATTGCGGTCGCACCTCGGTGCGCATGTCCTCCACCCCGGTGCGCTCGGGCGACATCATCAAGATCCGCGGCGCGCTGGTGAATCTGGCCAACCTGAAATCGACCTTCGACCGCAGCCGCGACATCGACGAGTACCAGATCGTGGTGCGCCCGCAGGACGAGGCCGACGTGTTCTCGATGGACGAACTGGTCATCCGCCTCGCCCCAGCGCAGGGCTCCGCCGCCGTCGGCGAGCGGGTGGCTGAGGAGGTGCAGCGTCTGACCAATCTGCGCCCGCGCATCGAGATCGTCGGGCGCGACGAAATCTACGACCCCATCACCGCCAGCAAGCCGCGCCGCATCGTCGATGCGCGCCCGCCACGCTGATGACGACCGCGCGTGGCGGCTGCCATTTCCGCATCACGGCCGACGCGCCGCTCCCCGATGCGGCGCGCAACACGATCGAATACGGCGTGCCCGGCTTCTGGATCTGCCTCAGCCGTCTCCGCCGCCTGCCGCACGCTACCCTCGCAAGGATCGCCGCATGACCAGGTTCGACCCCGACGCCACCCGCACCGGATACGGCGCCATCGACATCGTCGTGAACTGCTATACGCCCGAGGTGGTGGCGGCCGGCCATGCGCCGACCGACGAGAGGTTCCGCACCAAGGTGGGCATCGCCGGCAGCGACCGGCGCGGCCTGTCACTGGAGGATTATATCGCCAAGATGGACCGCGCCGGCATCGAGCGCTCGCTGCTGGTGGCGGCGCGCTGCGGCGATCTGCGCATCCAGGGTTCCACCGAGGTAGCCTACGAGGTGATTGCGGAGGCCTGTGCGAAATATCCGCACCGCTTCTCGGGTTTGGCGGGCATCGACCCTACCCGCGGCATCGCCGGGCTGCGCGAACTCGACCGAGCGGTAAAGGAATACGGCTTCGTCGGCGCGCATCTCTACCCGCACTGGTTCGGCAAAGCACCCGACGCGGCGATCTACTACCCCTACTATGCCCGCTGCGCCGAGCTCGGCGTTCCAATCATGATGCAGGTCGGCCAGTGCCTAGTCTACCAGACCGACCGGCGGCTACCCTCGGTGGGCCGCCCGATCACACTCGATCAGGTGGCGATTGACTTCCCGGAACTGACCCTGATCGGCATCCATCTCGGCTATCCCTGGGTGGATGAGATGATCAGCGTCTGCTGGAAGCATCCCAACGTCTACATGGCCGGCGATGCTTATGCGCCTAAGCACTGGCCGGCGCAGGCGATCCATTATGCGAACACCTACGGCCAGGACAAATTCATGTTCGGCACCGACTGGTGGGTGATCGACCCCGAGCGAGCAATGCCGGAGGTGTTGGCGCTGGATTTCCGCCCTGGCCCGCTGCGCAAGATCCTGCGCGACACCGCGGTCCGCCTGTTCCGGCTACCCGAAGCGTCCGGTTGATGCGCCGCCGGCTCACTAATCGCTTCGCCCGTCCTGGAACTGCGGGCAAGTATGGCGCCTGCGCTGAAGGCGAACGGCTGCGGGCAGGCCCGTGGGCGCAACCTGCCGCGAGGGGGGACGACACGGTATGACGCGGTTCCTGCTGCGGCGTGGGCTGCAATCGGTGCTGACGGTGCTCGGCGTGATCACGGCCGTCTTTTTCCTGGTACGGCTGGCCGGCGACCCGACGGCCCTGCTACTGCCGGCCGAGGCCACGGCGGCGGATACGGCACGGCTGCGCGCCGCACTCGGCCTTGACCAGCCTTTGGCCGTGCAGTTTTGGAAGTTCCTTCTGCATGTGTTGCAAGGCGATTTCGGCAATTCGGTACGGTCCAGCGACTCGGCTATGGGGCTGGTGCTGGGACGCCTGCCGGCCACGCTGGAACTGGCGCTGACCTCTTTCGGCTTTGGCATTGGCATCGCCTTCCTGGCCGGCATCGCCATGCGCCTCAGCGGCTCCCGCTGGTTGCAGGCGACGATCAGCTGGATCACGGTCGGACGGCAGGCGATCCCGATTTTTTCCTTTGCCCTGGTGATGATCCTGGTGTTCTCGGTCTGGTTGCGATGGCTGCCCTCGCTCGGCCGTGGCAGCTGGCAGCATCTGGTGCTGCCAGCGGTCTCGCTGGGCAGCTACGAACTCGGCCTTTATTTGCGCCTGTTCAACGCCTCGCTTGCTGCCGAGGAACAGCAGGACTACGTCCGGTGCGCCTATGCCAAGGGGCTGGGCCGGGCGCGGACATTGCTGACGCATATGCTGCCCAACGCGCTGTTGCCGCTGGTCACGGTGGCCGGCATCAATCTCGGCCTGCTGCTGGGCGGCACGGTGATCACCGAGATGGTGTTCAGTTGGCCCGGCGTCGGCCGGCTGATCGTGCAGTCGGTCAGCGAGCACGACTACCCCGTCATCATCGCCGGCGTGTTCATGATCTCGGTCATCTTCGTCGCGCTGAACCTGGTGGTGGACCTGCTGTATGGCCTGCTCGACCCACGGGTGAAGCTGGCATGAACAGGCTGCAACCCGCGCACATCGTCGCGGCACTGCTGCTGGCAGCGATGCTGGGCTTCATCGTCATCGTGCCGCTGTTGCCCGACTACAACCCTTACCAGCAGGATCTCGCGGGCAGTCTGGTGCCGGTGATGGAGAGGGCACCCGACGGCCAGTTCTTCATCCTGGGCAGCGACACGCTAGGCCGCGACATGCTCGACCGGCTGGCGCTGGCCGGCCGCATCTCGGTGCTGATCGCCTCCGGCGCGGTCACGTTCAGCCTGGTGGTGGGCGTGCTGCTAGGCCTAGTCGCCGGCTATTTTCGCGGCGCGACCGAGGCGGTGATCATGGGTTTCGCCGATCTGCAACTTTCGATCCCGCGCATCCTGCTGCTGATCGCGGTCACCGCCATGGTCGGGCCCGGGATGTATAAGCTGGCCCTGCTGCTGGGCGCGACGAGCTGGGTTTCCTACGGTCGCGTCGCGCGTGCCATGGCATTGAGCCTGCGCACGCGCGAATTCGTGCTGTCGGCCACCACCCAGGGCGCCAGCGCCGCCTGGAACATCCGCCGCCATCTGCTGCCCAACGTGCTGCCGCAGATGCTGATCATCGGCTCGTACGAGTTCGGCCAAATTGTCATCATGGAATCCTCGCTGAGCTATCTCGGTTTGGGCGTGCAGCCACCGCTGCCGAGTTGGGGGATGATGGTGGCGGACGGGCAGAACTACCTGGCGCTGGCACCCTCGCTGGCCATCCTGCCCAGCATCGGGCTGTTCGTGCTGATCGCCGGATTGCAGATCCTCTCGCAGGCATTCACCGCGGAAAACCGGACCCCGGCGCTCACAGGGAAGCGGGCCGGATGAGCCGCGCCGGGGAAGCGGTGCTCGAGATCGAAGACATCAGCATCGGCGTGGACCATGGCGACGGCATCGTCCGCCTGGTCGATGGCGTATCTTTCGCCGTGCGGCAGCACGAGGTGTTCGGCCTGGTCGGCGAATCCGGCTCCGGCAAGAGCCTGACCATGCTGGCGGTGATGGGCTTGCTGCCTGAGCCGGTGCGTATGCTGGGCGGCCGCATCCGGCTGAATGGGCGCGATATCGCCGGGCTCGATTTCGCGTCCATGCGCGCGATCCGTGGTCGGAGCATCTCGGCGATCTTCCAGGACCCGATGACGGCGTTGAACCCGGTGCGCCGGGTTGGCCCGCAGATCGATGAAGCGCTGCGCGTGCACAACCACGGCTGGAGGCGGGCGCAGATAATCGACCGGTCGCTGGCGCTGATGGACATGGTGGGCATCCCCGACGCGGCCCGGCGGCGTGAGCAATACCCGCACGAATTTTCCGGCGGCATGCGCCAGCGCATCATGATCGCGATTGCCATGGCCAACGAGCCCGACCTGCTGGTAGCCGACGAGCCGACCACGGCGCTGGATGTCACCATCCAGGCGCAGGTGATGTCGGTGCTGGCCGAGGTCAGGCAGCGCACCGGAGCTGCGATGGTCCTCATCACCCATGATCTGGGCCTGGTCGCCGAGACCGCCGACTGGATCGGGGTGATGTACAGCGGCCGTCTAGTCGAGAAACGTCCCGGCGGCTCCATCCTCGACGCTCCCTCCCATCCCTATACCGCTGGCCTCGCCGCCAGTCTGCCGGGCCTCGATCGTGGTCAGGAGAAACTGGCGGCGATCCCCGGCTACGTGCCCGACCCTTCGCATCGCCCCGGCGGCTGCGCTTTCCACCCACGCTGCGCCATGGCGGCAGGACGCGAAGTGTGCCGGATCGAGACCCCCACGCTGCGTCCCGCCGGGCCGGGGCGGATCTCCGCCTGTCATTTTGCCGAGGAAACTCCGGGCTGGGCGGAGGCGCGCCGCCGCGCCGCTCCCGGCCCACATGCGGCGCGCGCGCTGGCCGAACAGGGCCCTATCGTGCTGGAGCTGCGCAACCTGGCCAAGAGCTTCCGCAGCGGCGGCTGGTTCGGCCTTGGCGGCGCCACTATGCAGGCGCTGCATGGGGTGAGCTTCACCCTGTGCACGGGCCGCACGCTCGGCCTGGTCGGTGAATCCGGCTGCGGCAAGTCCACGTTGGGACGAGTGGTGCTGCGGCTGATGGCAGCGTCCGGCGGCGAGGTATGGGTGAACGGTGAGCGATACCTGGAACTTGGCCGAGCTGGGTTGCGGGCGCGCCGCAAGCGGTTGCAGGTGGTGTTCCAGGATCCGTACTCCTCACTCGATCCGCGCATGACGGTACACGAGGTGATCGCCGAGCCGCTGCGCATCAATGGCCGATACAGCGCCGAACGGGTGCACGCGCTGCTCGATATGGTGGGGCTCGTGCCGGAGATGGAGATGCGGCGGCCCGGTCAGTTCTCCGGTGGCCAGCGCCAGCGCATCGCCATTGCCCGCGCCCTGGCGCTGGAGCCCGATCTGCTGATTCTGGATGAGGCGGTCTCGGCGCTGGACGTCTCGATCCAGGCGCAGGTGATCAACCTGCTGCGCGAGTTGCAGGCGCGGCTCGGCCTGTCCTATTTGTTCATCTCGCACGATCTGTCGGTGGTGCGGCATATCAGCGACGAGGTCGCAGTGATGTATCTCGGCCGCCTCGTGGAACGCGGTCCGGCGGAGCGAATATTCGATCGTCCAGCGCACCCTTACACATCCGCGTTGATCGCGGCGATTCCTCGCCCGGACGGTAGGCGCGGGCGCGCCACGGTGGTGCGCGGCGAGCAGCCCAACCCCTTCGCGCCACCCTCTGGCTGCACCTTCCGCACCCGCTGCCCACGCGCGGTCGAACGCTGCGCGCGGGAAGTGCCGGCGTTGCTGGAGCGCACCGAGCCCGGACATTTCAGCGCCTGCCACTTCGCCGTGGAACACGCGGCGGATGGCTCAGCCGCGGAAGAGAAAGATGGCGGAGAAGGGAGAACAATTGCGATTCCATGATGAAAACGGCATCGAGAAATTGCCATTTGCTTTCTTCCATTGTGCCATCCGAAGGACAACGGACACGAATCTTCTTTTTTTGGTCGAAGACGTTAGAACCTTGCTACGCCTGCGGCGGAAGCAGGTTCTGCGGATTGATCACCCCGTCTGGATCAAGCGTGCGCTTCAGTGCCACCAACAGATCCTGCGTCGCAGGTTGGCGCGTGCGGAAATACGGGTATTTGCGCCCGATCTGCAGGTGTACGCCACCCAGCGCGGCCCAGCGCGCGAGGATCGTGGCACTGAGCGCCTGCACTGCCGCCCGCGCCGCCGGATTGTCTTTGCGCACGCGCAGAGCGGCGCGTTCGGCGGGACTCATGTAATGGGTATGAATAGGCAGCGGCCCATCAGACCAGCGGATCAGCGTCTCGATTCCCACGCCGGTGGGGCCATGGGCGGACAGCAGGTAGCCGCGGTCGATGCCTTCAGCGCGCATCGCCTCGGCATGCTCGGCGAAGGCAGCCTCGGTCGCGGCGAAACACGCGGCACCGCGCGAGTTCGGCACCACCACGTGCAACCAGTTCATCCGTTTGGCGGACGGCGTCAGCAGCCCGTTCATCGGTCCAAACGGTATGGCCCGCATCACCTTGGGGATGGAGGCGGGCACGCGGGTGCCGCCAGCCTGCGTGGCCAACGCTCGGATGCGGCGCATGCGCGAGCCGGCATCGGCCCGGTCGCGTCCCTCGGCGATCACGTTCATCAGATAGCCGATGCGCCCGGCGAAGCGACGCCCGTGCAGCGCGATCTGGGCCACGTCGCGCAGGCCGGAGGCAAGCGACCCCGCGCCGCGCACCACTTGGCCGAGCACGGCAAGGTCGGCGGACAGGCCATGACTCGCCATCCGGGCACGCGCGGTGAACGGGTCCATAGCCAGGCATTCGGTGGCCAGCATCTCGGCCCCGATGCGGCCCATCGTGCGCAGCAGCGCGGCCGGATCGGCGAAGGAGTAGGAGCAGGTCTCCACCGCGCCGGCGGCGGGGATCAGCACCAGCGTCGCCTCCACCTTGATGCCGAAGGCGCCGCAATCGCCCAGCAACGGGCCGGTCAGGTCGGGGCCGTAATTGCGAAAGAACGGCGAGGCCACCTCGGTGCCCGCCGCCGAACCGGTGGTGAGCAGTGCCCCGGTGCCGGTCACCGCGCGCAGGCCCAACACCGATTCTGCCGAGGTGCCACGATGGCCGGAGCCGTAGTACTTCGCCCCCTGCGACAGGCTGGCACCGATCGTCGCATGCCGACCGGAGAAGGTGCCCCAGAACGGCGTGGTCAGCCCGTGCGGCGCGAGCGCTTCGTGCAGTGCGGCCCAGGTGACGCCCGCTTCGACGGTCACGAACCGGTCCTCGGTGTTGATGTCGAGGATGCGGTCCATCGCCGTCATATCCACCACAATGGTGCGGGCATCGGCCGGGAGGTAGCCGGCGCTGTAGGACAGGCCGGCCCCACGCGCTGCCAGCGACAGGCCGAGTTGGCGCGCCGCCCCGACCAGCGCCTGAACCTCGGCCGTGGCGGCCGGCCGGGCCATGGCGAGCGGCTGGTGCTCGGCGACGTAGAAGATGTCCGTGGCCAGCAGATCGAGTCCGTCGGTCCGCAATTCGAGCCCCGGACAGAGTCGCGAAACCGATGCGAGCAGCGCCGCCCGGTCCTGCAGCGTGGCGTCATGTTCCATGGCGCGGGTTTAGCGTTTGGCCGCGCATCCGCAAGACGGAATCCGACGGATTCAGGAATTTCATAAAATGACGAAAGGAAACCCCATGCCCTTCCCCGATAGGCTGCGCCGCCTTTTCGCCTCGGCCGCCGTGTTGGCCTGCCTCGCCACCCCGGTGCTCGGCGCACCAGAGACGCTGACCGTGGCGCTGCCCGGCGACTTCCCCCGTCTCGACCCGAGCAAGGACACCTCACCGCTCGGCTTCAATTTCCGCCTCAACGTGTTCGATGCGCTGACCCAAATCGGGCGCGACGGCAAGGTCTTGCCCAGGCTCGCGGAAAGCTGGAGCGCCTCGCCCGACCTGCTGGAATGGACCTTCCACCTGCGCAAGGGTGTCACCTTCCATGACGGCAGCCCGTTCACCGCCGCGGATGTGGTATGGACGGTGGAGCGCATCCTGAACGACAACCGAAGCCCGGTCCGCACGTTCCTCAAGATCGCCGCAGGCGCCGAGGTGGTCGACGCGAACACGGTGAAATTCAAACTGGTGCAGCCTTACGGCAAGTTCGACCGCCAGATGACCTACATAAGCATGATGTCCCGCACCTACCAGGAGAAGGTCGGCGACAAGGGCTATGAGGAAAAGCCGGTCGGCACCGGCCCCTACACACTGGTGCGCTGGGTCAAGGACGATCGCACCGTGCTGCGGGCGAATGCCGGCTACTGGAACGGCGAGCCGGCAATCAAAAACGTGATCTTCCGGCCGATCCCCTCCGAGGCCAGCCGTGCCGCCGCGTTGCTGACCGGCGAGGTGGACCTGGTGCCCGCCCTGTCGCCTGCGCTGCTGGCCCAACTCTCCCGTGCCCCTGACATCAAGGTGGGCATCGCGCCTGGCTTTCGCGTGATCTTCCTCGGTTTCAATGTGAACGCCAAACCGCTGGACAATGCGAAGGTGCGTGAGGCGATCGACCGCGCGATCGACCGCGAGAGCCTGACCAAGAACCTGCTGCGCGGCCTCGGCAAGCCCACCGGGATCATGGTTCCGCCGATGGATATCGGCTACGATCCGTCGTTCAAACCGACCCCGTACGACCCCGTTGCCGCGCGCAAATTGGTGCAGGAATCGGGCTATGACGGCACGCCGATCCTGCTCCAGTATCCCAGCAACAACCTGGTGATGGCCAATGAGGTGGCGCAGGCGATCGCCGGTTACCTCACGACGGTGGGCCTGAAGGTGCAGTTGCGGCCGATGGAGTTCACCGCCTTCTTCCCAGTCTGGCTGCAATCGAAGATCCAGTCCGGCTACCTGTTCGCCTACGGCGCCACCAGCTACCATGCCGAATCGATCCTGACGTCGATGTACGAACAGGGCTCGCGCGCGTATCGGGTGAACCCGGAGATCGACCGACTGGTGAAGCAGCAGCGCACGGTGACCGACCTGGCGACGGAGACAAAGCTGCTCTCGCATGCGTTTTTACTCAGCAATGAAAATCGCTATGAGATCCCGCTCTACGACGAGATGCAGGCTTTCGGGGCGCGCAAGACGCTGGACTACGATCCGTGGCCGGACGGGTTCGTCCGACTGTACGACCTGAAATAGTGTGCAGGACGGTGACAAACCAGGCCAATGGAGCAGCGGCGCGGTGCTGACGCGGGCGGAGTAAAATCCGGCCATTGGTTAGGCTGGCCCCTTTGGGAGCGGCCGGAGATGTTTGCCGTGGAGGCCTACGCCGCCGTTCGACGTTTTGTAATTATGGAGTGTCGCAGCCGCCGTGAGGCTGCGCGGGTGTTCGGTCTGAGCGGGGAGACGGTGCAGAAGGTGTGCCGGCTTTCTCTGCCGCCCGGCTACACGCGAACATTGCCGATCTCGAAGCCCAAGTTGGGCATGTTGCTGCCGGTGATCGATGCGATCCTCGAGGCGGACCAGAGAGCACCGGTCAAACAGCGGCTGTCAACGCCGGAGAGAAAATGCATCGGCGTGCCGGAGTAAAAATGCATCACG
>JBEPTZ010000023.1:0-44098 GCA_041691815.1 Rhodospirillales bacterium
AGATCCCCAAGGGCGTGCTGCTGGTCGGCCCGCCCGGCACCGGCAAGACGCTGCTCGCCCGTGCCATCGCCGGCGAGGCCAACGTGCCATTCTTCACCATCTCGGGTTCCGATTTCGTCGAGATGTTCGTCGGCGTCGGTGCCAGCCGGGTGCGCGACATGTTCGAGCAGGGCAAGAAGAACGCCCCCTGCATTATCTTCATCGACGAGATCGACGCGGTCGGCCGCCATCGCGGTGCCGGCCTCGGTGGCGGCAACGACGAGCGCGAGCAGACCCTCAACCAGATGCTGGTCGAGATGGACGGCTTCGAGAGCAACGAAGGCGTGATCCTGATCGCCGCCACCAACCGGCCGGACGTGCTGGACCCCGCATTGCTGCGCCCCGGCCGCTTCGACCGTCAGGTGGTGGTGCCTAACCCCGATGTGCGCGGCCGCGAGAAGATTCTGCGCGTGCATATGCGCAAGGTGCCGCTGGGTAGCGATGTCGACCCCAAGGTGATCGCCCGCGGCACCCCCGGCTTCTCCGGCGCCGACCTCGCCAACCTGGTCAATGAGGCCGCCCTGCTGGCCGCCCGCCTGGGCAAGCGGGTGGTGGCGATGGCCGAGTTCGAACACGCCAAGGACAAGGTGATGATGGGCGCGGAGCGCCGCAGCCTGGTGATGTCCGACGACGAGAAGGAGATGACCGCCTACCACGAATCCGGCCACGCCATCTGCTCGCTGCTGGAGCCGGAATGCGACCCGATCCACAAGGCCACCATCATCCCGCGCGGCCGCGCGCTTGGCATGGTGATGAGCCTGCCGGAAGGCGACCGCTACTCGTTGAGCCGCGCCAAGTGCATCGCCCGGCTGGTGATGGGCATGGGTGGCCGCGTGGCCGAGGAGCTGATTTTCGGCGCCGACAAGGTCTCCAACGGCGCCAGCGGCGACATCAAGATGGCCACCAACCTGGCCCGCGCGATGGTCACCGAATGGGGCATGAGCGACAAGCTCGGCATGATCGCCTATGGCGACAACAGCCAGGAGGTGTTCCTGGGCCACTCGGTGACCCAGAACAAGAACGTCTCGGAAGCCACCGCGCGCGAGATCGACGCCGAGGTGAAGGAGATCATCGACGCCGCCTATGCCCGCGCCCGCCACCTGCTGACCGAGAACATCGACAAACTGCATCTGCTGGCCAAGGCGCTGCTGGAGCATGAGTCGCTGTCCGGCGAAGAAATCCGCCAGGTGATGGACGGCGAGAAGGTGGTCAAGCGCGTGGTCGACGAGCCGGCCGATGCCCGCCGCGCCTCGGTGCCGCAATCCGGCCGTCCGCTGCCGCCCTCCGCCGGCCTCGGCCCGGCCCCGCAGCCGGGCTGATCCTGCGGAACGTGCCCGACTTGATCGAGCCGCTGGCCCTGATGCAGGGCGCGCTGGCCGCCCAGGCGATCGAAACCGGACAGGCCCTCCCGCTTGCGGGGGGGCCTTGCGCTTTCGCGCTGGCCCGCTTGCCGGACGGCGCCATCGTGCCGGTGGCCAGCATCCCTGCGTCCCTGCGCCCGCTGCTCGCCCGGCTGACCGCGGCCCCGCCCGCCTGGGCCGGCCTGCCACTTGATCTGCCGGCTGGGCGCCCGTTGGTGATGGGTGTGCTGAACGTCACCCCCGACAGCTTCAGCGATGGCGGCGCGCATTCTGACCCCGCCAGCGCCATCGCCGCCGGCCTGGCGATGGCCGAGGCCGGCGCCGCGCTGATCGATGTCGGCGGCGAGACCACCCGCCCGCACGCCGCCCCCACCCCCCCAGAGGAGGAGCGGCGGCGCATCCTGCCGGTGATCCGCGCGCTGGCAGCAGGGGGCGTCGCGGTTTCGGTCGATACCCGCCACGCCGCCACCATGGCCGCGGCTCTGGATGCCGGCGCCCGGGTGGTCAACGACGTCTCGGCACTGGCGCACGACCCCGAATCCGCCGGCGTGGTCGCCCAGGCCGGCTGCCCGGTGGTGCTGATGCATATGCGCGGCACCCCGGCCACCATGCACGAACACGCGCAGTACGCCGATGTCGCGCTGGAAGTGACCCAGGAACTCGCCGCCCGCATCGCCGCCGCTGAGGCCGCCGGCATCGCCCGCTCGGCGATCGCCATCGACCCCGGCATCGGCTTCGCCAAGATGACGGCGGACAATCTGGCCCTGCTGCGGCACCTGCCGGTGCTGCTCAATCTTGGCTGCCCGCTGCTGGTCGGCGTCTCGCGCAAGCGCTTCATCGGCGTGCTGGCCGGTGTGAAGTTGCCCAGCGGCCGGCTGTCCGGCTCGCTGGCCGCCGCCCTGCACGCAGCCGGGCACGGCGCCGCCATGCTGCGGGTGCACGATGTGGCGGAAACCATCCAGGCGCTGCGCATATGGCGCGGCCTCAACGGACTGGCGTAGATTAGCCCGGCAACCGGAGTGCAGCCCATGACCGAACGCAGAACCCTCAAATCCATGCTGGCCGAAGCCGAGAGCGCCATCACCCGGATTCCGGTGGCCGAGGCGCTGGCGATGCAGGGCGACGGCAAGACCACCTTCGTCGACCTGCGCGACCCCCGCGAGATCGAGCGCGACGGCACCATTCCGGGCGCCTTCCGGGTCACCCGCGGCATGCTGGAATTCTGGATCGACCCGGACAGCCCCTATTACAAGCCGATTTTCGGCGAGCCGCGCCGCTTCGTGTTCTTCTGCGCGATGGGCTGGCGCTCCTCGCTGGCGGCGCTGACCGCGCAGCAGATGGGGCTGGCCGAGGTGGCCGACCTGCAGGGTGGCCTCAAGGCCTGGCGCGACGCCGGCGGCCCGGTCGAGGCGCTGGCAGCCAAGCAGCCGGCCGCCTGAAGGTCCGGCGCAGATGGCCCCCACCCGCCGCCTGTTCGGCACCGACGGCATCCGTGGCACCGCCAACACCGAGCCGATGAGTGCGGAGATCGCGCTGAAGCTCGGCCAGGCGGCCGGCCTGTTGTTCAGCCGCGGCAGCCATCGCCACCGCGTGCTGATCGGCAAGGACACCAGGCTGTCCGGCTATCTGATCGAACCGGCCTTGGTTGCCGGCTTCGTCGCCGCCGGCATGGACGTTTCGCTGGTCGGCCCGCTGCCCACCCCGGCGATCGCGCTGCTGGCGCGCAACCTGCGCTGCGACCTCGGGGTGATGATCTCCGCCTCGCACAACACCTTCGAGGATAACGGCATCAAGCTGTTCGGCCCGGACGGCTACAAGCTGTCCGACGCCACCGAGGCGGAGATCGAGGCGTTGATGGCCAGCGACCTCGCCGCCCGCATGGCCACTCCGACCCGCCTCGGCCGCGCCAAGCGGCTGGAGGATGCCGGCGGCCGCTATATCGAGGCGGCGAAATCCACCTTCCCGCGCGGCATGCGGCTGGACGGGTTGAAGATCGTCGTCGATTGCGCCAACGGCGCCGCCTACAAGGTGGCGCCAGCGCTGCTGTGGGAACTCGGCGCCGAGGTGATCCCGCTCGGCGTCTCGCCCGACGGCTTCAACATCAACCACGAATGCGGCTCCACCGTGCCGGAATTCCTGCGCGGCGAGGTGCGCCGGCACGGCGCCGATCTCGGCCTGGCGCTGGACGGCGACGCCGACCGGCTGATCATGTCCGACGAGCATGGCAACCTGGTGGATGGCGACCAGATCCTGGCGCTGATCGCCCGCGCCTGGCACGAGTCCGGGCAGTTGCGCGGCGATGCGGTGGTGGCCACCGTGATGTCCAACCTGGGGCTGGAGCGCTATCTGCAGGGCCGCGGCCTGACATTGCACCGCACCAATGTCGGCGACCGCTACGTGATGGAGCGGATGCGCGCCGACGGCTTCAACCTGGGCGGCGAGCAGTCCGGCCACATGATCATGTCCGACTACGCCACCACCGGCGACGGGCTGCTGGCGGCGTTGCAGGTGCTGGCGGTGCTGGTGCAGCAGGGCCGCCCGGCCAGCCAGGTCTGCTCGGTGTTCGAGACCTTGCCGCAGAAGCTGCGCAGCGTCCGCTTCAACGGCGGCTCACCGCTGGAGGCGCCGCGGGTGGTGGCCGCCATCGCCGACGCCGAGGCCAGCCTCGCCGGGCATGGCCGGCTGCTGATCCGCAAGAGCGGCACCGAGCCGGTGATCCGGGTGATGGCCGAGGCCGCGGACGAGGTGCTGGTGGAACGCGTGGTGGCCGGGCTGTGCGACGTGATCGCCGAGGTGGCCCAGGCCGAGTCCGACGATGCCTCGGCGCTGCAGGGCGGCCGCTGATGCCGGGCGCGGCGATGCCGCCCGCTTCGATGCGCGGCCCCGCTTCGATGCGCGGCAGGGTGCTGATCATCGCCGGGTCCGATTCCGGCGGCGGCGCCGGCATCCAGGCCGATATCAAGGCGGTCACCGCGCTGGCCGGCTTCGCGATGACTGCGATCACCGCACTCACCGCCCAGAACACACTCGGCGTGCATGGGGTGTATCCGGTGCCGCCCGATTTCCTGCGCCTGCAGATGCGCTGCGTGCTCACCGATCTCGGTGCCGACGCGATCAAGACCGGCATGCTCGGCGACGCCGCGACGGTGGAGTTGGTGGCCGGCGAACTGGCCGAACGCGCCGCCGGCATCCCGCTGGTGGTGGACCCGGTGATGGTCGCCAAGGGTGGCGCCAGCCTGCTGGCCGACGACGCGGTGGCGCATATCCGCCGCGTGCTGTTGCCACTGGCCAGCCTGGTCACCCCGAACCTGCCGGAAGCCGAAATTCTCGCCGGCATGGTGATCCGCGACGAGGCCGCGATGCGGCACGCCGCCGTGGCGCTGCTGACGCTCGGCGCGCCCGCGGTGCTGCTGAAAGGCGGCCATCTGCCCGGCGACGAGGTGGTCGACCTGCTGGCGACGGAAGACGGCATCGTCAGCTTTCGCGCCCCGCGCATCGCCACCCGCCACACCCACGGCACTGGCTGCACCCTGGCCAGCGCCATCGCCGCCGGGCTGGCCCAGGGCATGAGCCTGCACGACGCGGTGGCCCGCGCCCGCAGCTATGTTCGCGCGGCGATCGCCGCGGCGCCGGGCTTTGGCGGGGGACATGGACCGTTGAACCATGCGGTGACGGTGGATGTGAGCAGGATCGGGTGAGGCGAGGCGGTTCGATACGGTCTCGGGGCGAACCGCGGGGAGCGGCTCAATAGGGCGGGGCGGTTCGGGGGCTGCGCCTGGGCAGCGGCTGGTGTTGCCTGGTCGCACAGCAATCCGCTCACCCTTCGGCGGCGATCTGGGGCACGGGATGTTGGGCGAGCGCTGACGTGCTGGGCTCGACCGGGGTTTCCGCGCTGATGTTGATGGGCCGAAGTTGAGGGAGATCGTCCGCGGGACACGACGGCGCGGGGTCGTCGAGCAAGCCGTGGGCATCCGCCGTTGGATCGCGGGCGCGGAAGACGGGTGTATTCAGTGCGACATGGAGAATTTCGGTTATACAGATGACATCCCGCATCAGAAAAATCTCGTGTTTAATGTCGGAATATTTGAAAGTATTATTGAGAAAAACGGTCTGGGATTTTTTTTTCGATAGAAAAGAATGGCACTAATATCAAGCGTTACATGTTGATATTTTATAATAATTTCAAATTATTTTATATTGAGTTTCAATTATTTAAATTATTACACGAGATCACAACTGTTGATCAATACGATAGTGCCGCCGATAGCGAGCGAATCAGCGTGAATATAGCGAGCGAATCAGCGTGAATCTTGATGACGCAACGCGATTTTGTGGTAGACTCTTTACAGGTGAATAAGGACTCCTGGTGGGTGGCCGGCGGGGGTTCTGAGGCTGGTGTTTTGTCGGCGCGTAGCCAGAGCTGCGTCCTGTATTCCAGATGTCGACACCGTCGCTGGTGGAGACCGGATTAGGGTGCGGCTCGTTGCGCGAAACCGAGCGCCGCCTTCCATCAGGACGGTATATAAGGAATTGAAGCTATGGCGACGACGACGCTGAGTTTTGGAGCCGACAGCACTCTGTTGGGGCTTGATGTTTATAAGAAGGCTACGCCGGACGCTGCGACGCGCGCCCTGTTCAAGGCGTTTCCGAACGCCAGCTATACCGGTTCCGGGGCGACCAGTTTCGTGGTGACCCTGGTAACTGGCAAGGTCGGTACTGGCGGAACGACACCGAGTTCGACCATGTTTCTGTCCACGACGGCTGGTGGCACGGTGGAGGCTGGTGGGTCTGTGACGGCTCAAACCACCTTCGGGCCGAACGTGATCGTCACCTTCACAACCAGTTCGGCGACGGACCTGGTAAACTTCCTGAAGGGTGTCTACATCGGCGACACGTCGGCTACCAGCGTTACGGAGTCGTTCAAGCTTGCCCTGACCGCCAAGGACGACAGCGGTAATCTGCAGCAGGTTAACAGTTTTTACGATGTACCCTGTTATCTGCGGGGAACCGGCATTGCCACGGCCCAGGGCGATGTGGCGGTGGAAGACCTGCGGATTGGCGACATGCTGCGCACCGCGGATGGCGCGCTGAAGCCGGTGAAGTTCATCGGAACGCAGAGCTTCGAGGCGGAATTCGTCGCCGTCACGCCGTCGCAGCGGCCGGTTCTGATCCGCAAGGATGCGATCGGTGAGGGTCTGCCGGCACGTGACCTGTATGTGTCGCCGTTGCACTGCCTGTATATCGACGGTGTGCTGGTGCCCGCGGTCGCGTTGGTCAACGGCGTTTCGATCGTGCGGACCGATGCGCCGAACGGCGTGGAATATTTCCACATCGAGCTCGATGCCCATGAGGTGATCCTGGCCGAGGGCCTGCCGGCCGAGTCGTTCATCGACGAGCAGAGCCGTGCGGTGTTCGACAACGCCTTTGAATACGAGATGCTTTATGGCGAGGGCGAGCGGCTGTCGCTGGTCGCGCCGCGGATCGAGGAAGGCTATAGCGTGGACGCCATGCGCCGCCGCATCGCTGCACGGGCGGGCGTGGAGTTCACCGCTGCGACGCCGATCTCGACGACCGGGCATGTCGAGCGGCTGGAAGATGGCGTGCTGACCGGCTGGGTGATGAACCAGGAAGCTGCCGATGCGGCGGTGGAACTGGAGATTCTGGTGGACGGTGAAGTGGTCGGCCGCGCCCTCGCCAACCGCTACCGCACCGACCTGGACCATGCTGGCCTGGCCGGTGGCCGTTGCGGCTTCACCATGGCGCTGCCCACGGCTGCGACCAGCCTCGATCAGGTGCAGGTCCGCGTCGCGGCGACTGGCGCCGATCTGCGCAAGGCGGTCCCGGTGGCTGCCGCGGCCTGAACTCGATGGGTTGATTGGCCGCTGCGTTGAAGGCAGCGGCGACGGATCAGGCGGCTCCGGAGACGGGGCCGCCTTTTTCGTGCGGTTTCGGCAGGGGAGGAAGCGAGAAAGCAATGTCTGCCACAGCGATATGGAGGCGCGGAGACGGACGCGCGGCACGCTGGAGCGGCGCAAGCCTCACTTTCGCGTTATCTTCACGCTCTTCGCCGCGCCTCTGCGTCGCTGTGGCGAATGTTGCTTGCTTGCCCTGCCTTCAAGCCGCCGGCGGCAGGGCGGCTTCGGGAATGACCCGCGGCATGGTGGCGGCGGTGAGCACTTCATTGGCCAGCAGGTCGGCGGCGCCCTCATCGAGCGCCGCGCGGTTGGTCTCCAGGATGCTGACCGCGCGGGCCAGTGCCGCGCGCAGCAGGTTGCGCACCGCTTCGTCGATGGCATGGGCGGTGGCCTCGCTGTAGCGGCGCTGGCTCCAGAAATTGCCCTGCTGGCCGAGGAACTGGCCCTGCTCGGTGTCCCAGGCTACCGGGCCGAGGCCGGCATCCATGCCGAAGCGCAGCACCATGCCGCGGGCGGTGTCGGTGGCCTTGGCCAGGTCGTCGGCGGCGCCGGTGGTGACATCGGTGCGGCCGGGGTCGGTGCTGATCAGCATCTCGGCGGCGCGCCCGCCCATCAGCACCGCCATGCGGGCCTCCAGCTCGGCCCGGCCCATCAGGTAGCGGTCCTCGCCGGGCTGCTGCATGGTGTAGCCGAGAGCGGCAATACCGCGCGGGATGATCGAGATCTTCTGCACCGGGTTGGCGCCGGGGATCGCCATGGCGACGATCGCGTGCCCCATCTCGTGATAGGCGACGACGCGGCGCTCGCGCGGGATCAGCACCCGCGAGCGCTTCTCCAGGCCGGCGACGATGCGCTCGATCGATTCGGTGAAGTCCTCCATGGCGATCGCCACCGCGCCGCGGCGGGTGGCGCGGATCGCCGCCTCGTTGGCCAGGTTGGCCAGATCGGCGCCGGTGAAGCCGGGGGTCTGGGCGGCGATCTCGCCGAGGTCGACATCATCGGCCAGATGCAGCTTGCGGACATGCACCTTGAGGATGGCCACCCGGCCACTGCGCTCGGGGCGGTCCACCAGCACCTGACGGTCGAACCGGCCGGCGCGCAGTAGCGCGGGGTCGAGAATTTCCGGCCGGTTGGTGGCGGCGAGGATGACGATGGCGACCGAGCGGTCGAAGCCGTCCATCTCCGAGAGCAACTGGTTGAGCGTCTGCTCCTTTTCGTCGTGGCCGCCCATCGGATTGGCGCCGCGGGCGCGGCCGAGGGCGTCCAACTCGTCGATGAAGATGATGCAGGGGGCGGATTTGCGCGCCTGCTCGAACAGGTCGCGCACCCGGCTGGCGCCGACGCCGACGAACATCTCGACGAACTCGGCGCCGGTGGCGGAGAAGAACGGCACCCCGGCCTCGCCGGCCACCGCGCGGGCCAGCAGCGTCTTGCCGGTACCGGGCGGGCCGACCAGCAGGATGCCGCGCGGGATGACCGCGCCGAGGCGGCCGAACTCCTCCGGCTTCTTCAGGAAATCGACGATTTCGCGCAGTTCGGCCTTGGCTTCGTCGACCCCGGCGACATCGCCGAAGGTCACCTTGATGTCGGTCTCGGCGACCAGCTTGGCCTTGCTGCGGCCCATCGACAGCAGGCCGCCGCCGAAGCCACCGCCGCGCCCACCGCCCATGAAGCGCATCGCCGCCAGCCAGATGCCGACGAACAACAGAGGCGGAATGATCCATGAGAGCAGCGTGCCGAATGCGCCGGCGCCGGGGGTGGCGCTGAACTCCACGCCATGCTTCTCCAGTTGGCCGGCGAGGTCACCCGGCACCCGCTGGGTGATGAAGGTCTTGCTGCCACCGTCCGGCTTCTCTTTCAGTTCGCCGTGGATGGTGTCGCCGGAGATGGTTACCCGGGCCAGCCTGCCCTGGTCGAGATACTGGACGAACTGGCTGTACGGGATCGGCGGTGTGCCGCCGCCGACCAGCCGCTCGATGAAGCTGAAGGCCAGCATCACCATCAGGCCGATCCAGATCAGTTGCCCCAGTGGCAGTTTTTTCATTGCCTGATCCCGGACATCAATGCGCCATCAGCACGACGAGATCGGCGCCGGCCAGCACCCGCCTGGTGAAACCGCCGAACACCGCCTGGCGCAGCCGGCTGTGGCTGTAGCCGCCCATCACCAGCAGGCTGGCATCCAGCTTCGCCGCTTCGGCCAGCAGCACATCCACCGGCGACTGCCCGTCGCGGCCGAGGTGGCGCAGTTCGGTGGCGGGATTGCGCCGGTGCAGCACTTTGCGCAGGCGTTCGCCGCCGGCCTGCTGCGCGGCGGCGCCCTCGCTGACCGACAGGATCACCACGCGGGCCGCGGTTTCGATGAACGGCATCGCGGCGGCGACCGCGCTGGCGGCCTCCGGGGTTTCCTTCCAGGCGATCACCACGGTGCCGGGCAGCGCGTGCGGCGGTTTGGCTTCGGCGATCAGCAGCGGGCGGCCGCTGTCCATCAGCACCGCCTCCATCGCCTCCGGGCCGACGTTGCGGCCGACCACGATAAGGTCGGCAGCGCGGCCGTAATCGACCAGCCAGTCGGCCTCATTGCCGGTCTCCACCGCCAGTTCGGCGGTGATGCCGGGCCCCGCGGCGGTGTCGGTGGCGATCGCTTCGGCGGCGCAGAAAGCGCTGTAGTTATCCCAGGCCTTCTGCTTGCCGGCCTCGACCTCGGCGTCCATCTTGTCCAGCACCTCCTGCACGATGGGGGCAGCGCCGAGGCCGCCGGTGGTCATCGCCATCAGCATCTGGGTGACGTCCGCCTTGACGTGCAGGAATTCCAGGTGTCCGCCGGCCAATCGGGCCGCCTGCAGCGCGGTGGCGAACACCACGCCGTCGCTGTCGGTGCCGGAGGCGGGAACGAGGATGTGCTTGTACATTGGGAGCTCCTTGTGCAAGCATGCTAGCCCAGTCAGATTGGGGCGTAACCTGATCTGGATCAATAGAGTCGGCATCGGACCCGGCTAGGTTGGCGCGCCTGTTGGGCAGCAAGGGGACGCGAGATGAACGCCGGTGAGGTAATGACCCGTGACGTGGTGACGGTGACGCCACGCGCCACGGTGGCTGAGATTGTGCGCGTGCTGCTCAGCCATGGCATCAGCGGGGTGCCGGTGGTCGACGACCAGCACCGGGTGGTGGGGGTGGTCAGCGAGGGCGACCTGTTGCGGCGCACCGAGATGGGCACCGAGAAGCGACGCGGCGGCTGGATGACCTTCTTCACCGGCACCGAGACGCTGGCCGCCGAATACGTCCGGAGCCACGGCGCGGTGGCCACCGACGTCATGACCCGCGACGTGGTGTGCGTGCAGGCGGATACCCCGCTTTCGGACATCGCCGACCTGATGGAGGAGCGGCATATCAAGCGGGTGCCGGTGCTGGCCGGGGAAACGCTGATCGGGATGGTCAGCCGGTCCAATCTGCTGCGGGCGTTCGCCTCGCGCGCCGAGGTGAAGGCGAATGACCAGGCGAAGCCGGCCGGCGGCACCGACGACGCGGCGATCCGCGAGGCGCTGCTGGCCGAGTTGGCGGCGCACACCTGGAGCCGGCGCACCGAGAACAGCATGGTGGTGACCGATGGTGTGGTGCATCTGTGGGGCTTGGTCAGCGGCCCCGAGGAAAACCGGGCGTTGGAACTGGTCGCCGAACGGGTGCCGGGGGTGGTGGCGGTGCGCAACCACCTGGTGGTGATGTCGGAAATCCCGTACCTGGCGATATCCGGGCCGATCGTGACATAGAAGGGGCTTCAGCGACGCACCCGGCCAACCGTCAGGCAGGCGGCGAGGATGAGCGCGCCACCGGCCAGCGTGGCCGCTGTGGGCACCTCGGTGAAGACGGTGAAGCCGATCAGCCCGGCCCAGGGCAGGGCGGTGTATTCCATCACCGCCAACCGGCCCGCCGGCGCCCTGGCATAGGCCCAGGTGAGGCAGAAATGCCCGGCCACGCCCACGGTGCCGATCAGCGCGAACACCAGCCAGAGCGCCGGGGTGAACGCGGTCCAGCCGGCCAGTGCGAACGGCAGCGCCAGCGCCGCGGGGACGAATTGCTGGATCAGCACGATCACCTCCGGCCGGTCGCGCTGGGCCTGGCGGCGCAGCAGGATCATGCTGCCGGCATAGGTGACCGCCGAGGCCAGCGCGGCGGCGATGCCGACCAGGTCGGCGGCGGTTCCATTGGCCCCGCTACCGGCCAGCAGGTCGCCGGAGAGGATCACCGCGACGCCGGCCAGGCCGATGACGATGATGCCGAGCAGCTTCAGGGTCAGGCGTTCGCCCAGCAGCAGGGCGGCGAGCAGCACCATGAACAGCGGCGCCAGGAAGGTGAGCGCCAGCGTCTGGGCGAAGGCGAGGCGGCGCAGGGCGATGAAGAACAGCACGCAGCTCAGCAGCACCAGCACGCCGCGCAGCCCGTTGGCCCGCCAGGCGGCAGGGGTGGTGCGGGCGCCGGCGCGCCACAGCATCAGGGCGGCCGGCGGCACCCCGAAGCTGAAGCGCAGGGCGACGATCTGCAGCGTGGAGAGGTCGGCCGGCAGCGCCTTCACGACGCCGTCCATGCCGGTGAACATCAGCACAGCCAGGGCCGCCACCGCCAGTGGCCCCAGCAGCGCAGACCGGCGCAGGGCAAGCGCGGGGGCGGACATGACTGGGCCGCCCTGGTGCGGTCAGGCCGGCTTCGTTGTCGCAGGGTCGGCGTCGACGCGGACCAGCATCTTGCCGAAATTGCCGCCGCGTAGCAGCAGGCCCAGCGCCTCCGGGGCGTTTTCCAGCCCGTCGATCACCGTCTCGCGGTAGCGCAGCGAGCCGTCGGCCACCCACGGGCTGGCCAGGGCGCGCCATTCAGCGAAGCGTTCCGGCTTGTCCGAGACGATCAGGCCCTGGATGCGCACCCGCTTGCCGACCACGAAGCCGAGATTGGGGCCGGGGGGGAGCTCGTGGGCGTTGTACTGCGCCACCATGCCGCACATGACGACGCGGCTGAACGGGTTGAGCAGGGCGAATGCCGCCTCCTGCACCGCGCCGCCGACGTTTTCGAAATACACGTCGATGCCGTTCGGGCAGGCTTCGGCCAGGGCGTCCTGCAGGTAGGGGTTGCGGTGATCGATGCAATCGTCGAAGCCCAGCGCCTCCTGCACCCACAGGCACTTGTCCGGGCCGCCGGCGATGCCGATGACACGGGCGCCGGCGCGCTTGGCGATCTGGCCGGCGACCGAGCCGACTGCGCCGGAGGCGGCCGAGATCACCACCGTCTCGCCGGCTTTCGGCTGGCCGATATCGGTCATGCCGGAATAGGCGGTGGTGCCGGGCATGCCGAGCACGCCGAGATGCGCCTGCAACGGTGCCGCGTCCCGGGTCAGCTTGGTCAGGGCGGTGGCCTGGGAGAGGCTGTGGCTCTGCCAGCCGCGGCTGCCAACCACGATGTCGCCGGGGGCGAAGCCGGGATCGGCCGAGGCGATCACCTCGCCGAGGCTCTCGCCGGTCATCACCTCGCCGATCTGCACCGAGGGGGCGTAGGATTTGCGGTCGGAGAGGCGGCCGCGCATGTACGGGTCGACCGACAGCCAGAGGGTGCGGGTGAGCACTTGGCCGGCCGACGGCGTCGGTATCGCCCGTTCGACGACCTCGAAATCCTCCGGCCGCGGTTCGCCGGAGGGGCGGCGGCGGAGGACGACGTTGCGGCTGATGGTGTCCATCAGGCGGCCTCCGCTTTCAGCACCAGGCGGCCGGTCACCGTGCCGGCGCGCAACCGCATCAGCGCGTCGTTGGCCTGGTTCTGCGGCACCGTGGCGACCGGCAGGGCTTCCAGGCTGCCTTGCTGTGCGAGTTTAATAAGCTCGCGCAATTCCTTGGGATTGCCGACATAGCTGCCCTGGATGGTCAGCGCGCGCATCGCCATTAGCGGCAGCGGCAGCGAGAGTTCGCCGCCGAACAGGCCGACCTGCACCAGCTTGCCGCCCTTGCGCAGCGCGTCGAACGCCAGCTTCGCGGTCTGGGTGCCGTTGACCAGGTCGATGATTGCCAGCGGGTTGCCGCCGCAGGCATCGATCAGCCGTTTGGTGACGCCTTCGCCGCTGCCGTCGACGGTCTTGCTGGCGCCCGCTTTGGTCGCGGCTTCGCGCTTTTCGGCGTTGATGTCGACCACGACGATGTTGCGGTGGCCCATCGCCTTCAGCACCGCGATGGCGTTTAGGCCGAGGCCGCCGGCGCCGACCACCACCACGGCTTCGTCTGGCGCGATCGGCATCACCTTCTTGATCGCCGAATAGACCGTGATGCCGGAGCAGGCATAGGTGGCGGCGACCGCATGCGGCACGCTGCCGGGGTCGACCAGATGGCGCGGGTGGGGGGCGACCACATGGGTGGCGTAGCCGCCGTTCTGGAACACCCCGAGGGCGCGGCCCTGCAGGCACATATTGTCCTCCTCGGCGAGGCAGGCCGCACAGGTGCCGCAGCCGACCCAGGGGAACACGATGCGGATGTCGCCGACCTTGACCCCGGTGGCGTCCGGCCCGAGCTTGACCACGCGGCCGACGATCTCGTGGCCCATCGCCAGCGGCAGGGTGAGGCCGCGATCCTTCAGGCTCATCACCTTGCCGCCGCCGAGGTCGTAGCGGCCTTCCCAGATATGCAGGTCGGAGTGGCAGACGCCGCAATAGGTGGTCTCCAGCAGCACCTCGGTGCCTTTCGGCTCCGGCGTAGGCAACTCGATTTCCTGCAGCGGCTTCTCGTTCTCGACGACGGCCCAGGCGCGCATGGTGTTCCTCCGGTGTTCGTTGCGGCGATATGCAGACGGTGGCGGCGGCCGGTCAAGCCTTGCGGCCGGTCAAGCCTTGCGGAGGGCGTCCGGGTTCATCACCCGGATCGGCGCGCCGTCGAGCCAGGCGAGCAGATTCTCGGCGCAGAAATGGTAGAAATCGCGCATGCTGGTGGTGGTGACGTAGCCGACATGCGGGGTCAGCACGCAGTTCGGCGCCCGGCGGATCGGGTCGTCGGCCGGCAGCGGTTCGGTGGCGTAGACGTCGATGCCGGCCATGATGCGGCGTGCGTTGAGGGCGGCGAGCAGCGGAGCCATGTCGACCAGCGGGCCGCGCGAGGTGTTGACCAGGATGGCGCCCGGTTTCATGCGCGCGATGTCGGCCTCGCCGATCAGGCCGCGGCTGCGGGCGGAGAGCACCATGTGGATGCTGATTGCGTCGGAGGTGGCCATCAGCGTGGCCTTGTCGGTCAGGGTGACGCCGATCTCGGCGCAGCGCTCGGCGGTGAGGTTGGGGCTCCAGGCCTGCACCTGCATGCCGAGCACCTGGCCGTATTTCGCCATGGTGGCGCCGATCCGGCCAAGGCCGATGACGCCGAGCGTGAGGCCGCCGAGGGCGAGGCCGGGCGGCACGTGCTGCTGGAAGCCGCCGGCGCGGATTTCCGCGTCGCCCTGGGCGATATGGCGGGCGCAGGCCAGCAGCAGGCCGAGCGCCAGCTCGGCGGTGGTGTTGCCGGAACCGGTGGCCGGGGTGTTGCAGACCAGCACGCCCTGGGCGGTGCAGGCGGCGAGGTCGATCGCGGCGTTGCGCGCGCCGGGCGAGGAGATGATGCGCAGCTTCGGCAGCCGGGCGATCACCGCGGCCGGGAAGGCGGTCCGTTCGCGCATCACCAGGATGGCGTCGAAATCGGCCAGGGCGGCGACCAGGGCGTCGGCGGTGGCGAAGGGGGTCTGGAAGAAGGTCAGCGCCGCCTTGGCGCGCAAGGCCCGCCAGTCGATGCTGGTCTCGGCGATGCCCTGCCAGTCGTCAATGATGGCAATACGGGTCATGGCGGGTCTCCTTCAGATACCTGTCTCAAGGTGATCTTTGGGTCGGCATGGCGCAAGGTGGGGGCGGGATGGGGGAGCGATGATGTACAAGCTGTACGGGCGCGCCGGTTGGGGCTCGGCGCTGGTGGAGGCGCAGCTGACGGCCTACGGGCTCCCGTTCGAGATGATCGAACTGGGCAACCTGTTCCGCTCCGCCGAGGCGCGGGCGGCGCTGGTGGCGCATAATCCGATCACCCAGGTGCCGACGCTGGTGCTGCCGGACGGACAGGTGATGACCGAGAGTGCCGCGATCACGCTGCATCTGGCCGAGGTGACCGGCAGCGGGCTGTTCGTGCCGCCGGTCGGCGACGCGGCGCGGCCGCGGTTTTTGCGCTGGCTGGTGTATCTGGTGGCCAATATCTATCCGACCTTCACCTATGGCGACGATCCCGGCCGGTTCGTCGCCGTGGAGGCGGCGCGGGAGCGGTTTGCCGTCGATGTCGGGGCCTATGCGCGGCGGTTGTGGCGGGTGATGGAGGCCGAGGCGGGGGCGCCGTGGTTCCTGGGGGCGCGGTTCTCGGCGCTCGATCTGTATGTCGCGGTGATGACGCACTGGTTCCTCGGGCCACGCGTACCGGGGCAGCGGCCGCGCGACTGGTTCGGCGCCGAATGCCCGAAGCTGCATGCGATCGCGCTGGCGACCGACGCGCGGCCGGAGGTGGCGGGGGTGCTGGCGCTGAACTTCGCGGAGGGGTAGTTACCGCTACCATCGCAACACCCATTCACGGAGCAAGAGCCATGGCGCCTCGGCATGACGGGCTGGAAGCCGCCCTCAGCGGCATTTCCGGCATTCTGGTGACCCCGTTCGACGCAGAAGATCGCCTCGCGCCGGCGCGGCTGCGGCCGGTGATCGACCGGGCGATCGCCGCCGGGGTGCATATCCTGGTGGCCAATGGCAACACCAGCGAGTTCTACGGGCTGAGCACCGCCGAGGCCGAGGCGATGGTGCATGCCGCCGCCGAGCAGATCGATGGCCGGGTGCCGCTGCTGGCCGGGATCGGCCGGGCGCTGCCGGATGCGCTGGCGCTGGCGCAGGCCTCGGCGGCAGCCGGTGCGGCCGGGCTGATGGTGCATCAGCCGCCCGATCCGTTCGTGGCGCCGCGCGGGGTGGTGGAGTATGTGCGCCGGATCGCCGAGGCAGGACGCGGGCTGCCGGTGGTGCTGTATCTGCGCAATGACGGCATCGGGCTCGACGCTATCGCTGATTTGTGTGCGCTGCCCGAGGTGGTGGGGGTGAAATGGGCGTCGCCGACGCCGCTGCGGCTGGCCGCGGCGATCCGCCGGGCTGATGCGCGCATCACCTGGGTCGGCGGGCTGGCCGAGACCTGGGCGCCGCCGCTCTGTGCGGTGGGGGCGCGCGGCTTCACCTCCGGGCTGATCAATGTCTGGCCGGCGCATTCGGTGGCGATCCATCGGGCGCTGGCGGCGGGCGACTATCCCGGCGCGATGGCGCTGATCGCCCAGATGGCGGAGTTCGAGGCGCTGCGTGCCGAGGAGGGCAACGGCACCAACGTCTCGGTGGTGAAGGCGGCGCTGGCGCTGCTGGGTAATGATTGCGGCCATGTGCGGGCGCCGGGGGCGTGGCCGCTCACCGCAGCACAGCACGGGCGGCTGGTGGCGCTGCTCGCCGAATGGGGGCTGACCGGGCGGGCCAGGGCCGCGGAGTAACCCGGCCGCTGTTGCTCCTGCCTGGCAAGCGGTGCTTGGATCGCCGGGCAACAGGAGGAACGCATGGACAAGGTGGCAATCATCGGCGCCGGCTTCATCGGCCGCGCCTGGGCGATCGTGTTCGCGCGGGCCGGCTTCGCGGTGCAGGTCTGGGACCCGGTGGCCGAGGCGACCGACGCGGCGCGCGGCTTCATTGCCGAGCGGCTGCCGGAACTGCATGAACTTGGGCTGCTGGCCGACCCGCCGGAGCAGGTGCTGGCGCGCATCACCCCGATGGCCACGCTGGAGGCGGCACTCGCCGGCGTGGTGCATGTGCAGGAGAACGGGCCGGAAGTGGCCGAAACCAAGCGAGCGCTGTTTGCCCGCATGGACGCGATTGCTGCACCCGAGACCGTGCTGGCCAGTTCGACCTCCGGCATTCCGGCCAGCGCCTTCACCGAGGGGCTGAACGGCGCCGGGCGCTGCCTGGTGGCGCATCCGGTCAACCCGCCATACTTGGTGCCGGTGGTGGAACTCTGCCCCTCGCCGTGGACCGACGAGGCGGTGGTGGCGCGCAGCCGGGCGCTGATGCAACGCGCGGGAATGGTGCCGGCCACCGTCAAGCGGGAGATCCCCGGCTTCGTGCTGAACCGGCTGCAGATCGCGCTGGTCAGCGAGGCGTTCCGGCTGGTGGCGGATAACGTGATCTCGGTGGAGGACCTGGACGCCACCGTGAAACATGGGCTGGGGCTGCGCTGGTCGTTCATGGGGCCATTCGAGACCATCGACCTTAACGCGCCGGGCGGTGTGGCGGATTACGTGAAGCGCTACGGCGCGCTCTACGAGGAGGTGCAGAACGAGCAGAACACCATCGTGCTGACCGACGAGATCGTCGAGGATATCGAGGAGGCGCGCCGCCGAAAGCTGCCGGAGGCGCAGTTGCAGGCGCGCGGGGCGTGGCGGGATCGGCGGCTGATGGCGCTGCTGGCGCACAAGAAGGCGCAACCGGATTCCTGACGCTGCCACCGGCGAACTGCGCGCGGGCTGGCCGGTGGTGCTGGCCTGCTTCTGCATGGCGGTGTTCGCCTGGGGGTTCGGGTTCTACGGCGTCTCGGTCTATGTCGCCGAACTGCACGCCACGCGCGGCTGGTCGGCCAGCCTGATCTCGGCGGCGACCATGCTGTACTACCTCGGCAGCGCGCTGCTGCTGACCCGGGTGCCGGGGTGGATCGATCTGCTGGGGCCGCGCGCGGTGCTGCTGGGCGGCGGTGCGGCGCTGCTGCTGGGGGCGAGCGGCATCGCGCTGGCCGCGCAACCGTGGCAGATGTTCGCCGGTTTCCTGCTGATGGGGCTGGGCTGGGCCTGCACCTCCACCGCCGCGGTGGTGGGCACCTTGGCGCTGTGGTTCGAGCATCGGCGCGGGCTGGCGATCAACCTGGCGCTGAACGGGGCCAGCGCCGGCGGCTTCACCATCGCGCCGGCGCTGGTCTGGCTGGCGCACAACTACGGGCTGTCGGTGGCGGTGCCCGGCCTGGGCGTGCTGCTGCTGGTGCTGCTGGTGCCGCTGGTTGTGTTGGCCAGCCTGCGGCCGCGGTTGCCGCACGTGGCACGGCATGTTGGCGCCCGGCCCGCGGCGGGGCGGGCGCAGGCGTTGCGCGACCCGCATTTCTGGTCGGTGGCGGCGCCGTTTGGCCTGGCGATCGCTGCCCAGGTGGGATTGATCGTGCATCAGGTCAATTTCCTGCTGCCGCATCTGGGCGCCGAGGGGGCGGGCTTCGCGGTCGGCCTCACATCGCTCTGCGCGGTGATCGGGCGGCTGGGGCTGGGGGCGGTGGTCGATCGGGTGGACCAGCGGCGGGCGGCGGCGCTGGGCATGGCGGTGCAGGTGGTGGGCGAACTGCTGATGCTGAGCCTGCCGGGGGTGCCGGGCGCGCTGTATCTGGGCTGCGTCTGCTTCGGGCTGTCGGTGGGCAACACCATCACGTTGCCCTCGGTGATCATCCAGCGCGAATTCCCGGCCGCCAGCTTCGGGCTGCTGGTGGGACTGGCGACCGCCAGCGGGCAGTTGTTCTACGCCTTCGCGCCGGCGCTGATGGGCGCGGCGCATGACCTCTCCGGCGGCTACACCGTGCCGCTGGCGGGATGCGCGGTGCTGGAGGTGGTGGGGGCGGTGATGCTGCTGACGTGGCGCGGGGAGAAAGGAAGGGTTCTTTTTTGAAAAAAAGAACCAAAAAACTTTTATCCGCCTTGCAACGGCGGAGTGGCGGAGATTCCGTACACTCCAATGGATGAAGTTTTTTTGCTTCTTTGTTTTCAAACAAAGAAGACTTCGCTTACTTCCTGAGCAGCTTCGTCCAATCCGCCAGCGCGATGAGCAGCTTGCCGATATGCTCCCTGGTGGCTTCGTCGGTAAGCCTGCCGTCGGCGCTGAAGCGCTGGGCCGCATTGGTGATCGTCACCTGCGGTCTTTGCATGGTCTGGGCGCCGACGTTGCGCAGCACCTCGCCGCAGATGCTGCTGTGCCCGCACGGTGCCATAGGTGCCCGGGCTCGCCCCCATGATGGCGACCGGCTTGGCCCCGAACGATCCCTGCGGTTCGCGGCTGACCCAGTCCAGCGCGTTCTTCAGCAGCCCGGGCAGTGAGGTGTTGTATTCCGGTGTCACGATCAGCAGCGCGTCGGCGGCGCGGATTTTCTCACCCAGCGCCTTGACCGGCGCGGGGATGCCGGACTCGTCCTCAAGGTCGCCGTAGTAGAATGGAATGTCGCGATAGTCGTGGCTCTCGATCAGCATGCCAGGCGGCGTCAGTTCGATCGCGGCACGCAATGCCATGCCGTTGTAGCCGGCCCTGCGGAAGCTGCCGACCAGCCCGAGGACCTTGATGGTGTCGCTCATGAATTCCTCATCGTATTGCGGTGGCATGCTTTACCCGGGCACCAGGAAATCCGCCAGGGTGAGGGCGACGACCAGGGTGGCGCGGTGCAGTTCCTCCAGCGGTACCCGCTCGTCGGCGCGATGCGCGTTGGCCTCCTCGATGCTGCGGGGACCGGCGCCGTAGAGCACGATCGGCACCCCGGCGGCGGCGTAGTGACGGGCATCGGTGTAGAGCGGCACGCCACCGGCGGAGACCGTCTCGCCCATCTCCCGGCTGGCATGGGCGCAGAGCAGCGCGGTGAGGTCGGCGGCCTTCGGGTTGGGGGTGAGCGGGGTGGCCAGCAGGATGCGGCGGACCGCGACGCCGGCGGGGTAGGGTGCTGCGGCAGCGGCAATCAGCGCGCGCAGTTCGGCCTCCACCGCCTCCGGCTGTTCCTCCGGCACGATGCGGCGGTCCATGCGGAAGGTCACGCGGTCGGGCACCACGTTGGTATTGATGCCGCCGGCGATCAGCCCGACCGTGAGCTGCGGCGCGCCGATGCCGGGCACCGCGGAGACGCGGGCGGCGAGCGCCGGCCGCCAGGCGTAGAGGGCGGCAAGGATGGCACTGGCGGTCTCCAACGCGTCCACCCCGCTGGAGGGGCGGGCGGCGTGGGCGGAGCGGCCGGTGACCTCGACCTCCAGGTGCAGGCAGCCGTTATGCGCCTCCACCACCTGGTAGGAGAATCCGGCGCCGAGGGCGAAATCCGGCTTGCTGATGCCCTCGGCGAGCAGCCAGGCCGGGCCAATCTCGCCGCCGGTCTCCTCGTCGTAGGTGATGTGCAGTTCCACCGTGCCGTGCTGCAATCCGCCCGCCTCCAGCGCCTTCAGGGCGTAGGCGTAGCTGGCGATGTCGGATTTGGAGACCGCGGCGCCGCGGCCATACATCCAGCCCCCACTTTTACCGGATGGGCGGATTTCGGCGCCGTAGGGATCGGCGGTCCACCCCTCGCCGGGCGGCACCACGTCGCCGTGGGCGTTGAGCGCCACCACCGGGCCGGGCCCGAAGCGGCGGCGCACCACAAGGTTGGTGGCGGCGATCATGCCATGCGCGTGGGTCAGCGCCTGCGGCACCGGATGCCGCTCGACGGTGAAGCCGAGGGCCTCCAGCGCTTCGGCGGTGCGGGCGGCGTGCAGCGCGCAATCACCCGGCGGATTGTCGCTGGGGGTGCGCACCAGCGCGGCCAGCAATGCGACCTGAGCGGCCCGTTCCCGCACCAGGAAGGTGCGAATCGCGGCGTGGGCGGCGGTGGACGGCATCGGCGGGCTCCATCTTGGCCGGGGCAGCTTGCGCTGCGGTGATGGCCGATCCGGCCGCCGCAGGCAAGCGCCCGCCGCATCGGAAGCAACGGATTGCGATGGGAGATGCAGTCGGTGGCCGAAACATGCCACCATGGGGGGAACGCCCGGCTGGCGTGCCGGGCCGCGAGGGAGGGGCCGTTCCGTTGCCAGGCTTCGCCGACCAGGATGTGATCCTGCTGGAGGACGACGACGAGTTCGCCGTCGAACTATGTGACTATCTGGGCCGGCACGGTTTCTCCGCGGTGCAGGTGCGCAGCGTGGAGGCGCTGTTGCGCCGGATTGCCGAGGGGCGGGTAGAGGCGGTGATCCTCGACCAGTTCATCGCCACCACCGACATCATCCTGTCGCTGGGCGAGATCCGGCGCGCCTATGCCGGCGGGCTGGTGTTCCTCACCGGCAACGAGGAACTGGCCGACCGGGTGATGGGGCTGGAGATGGGCGCTGATGATTTCATCTCCAAGCTGGCGCCGCCGCGCGAGATCGTGGCGCGACTGCGCTCGGTGATCCGCCGCTCGGCCGACCGGCTGCGGGCCCGCGCCGCCGGCGCGCGCGGCGGCGGCTGGGTGATTGACCGGCAGCGGCGGCAATTGTTTCAGCCGGATGGGGGCGTGGTGCACCTGACCGCGCACGAGTTCGAACTGCTGGTGGTGCTACAGGCGCATGTCGGCGCCGTGGTGTCACGCGATGCGTTGTCCGAGGAGGTATTGCGGCGGCCGTACGCGGTGACCGACCGCTCGGTGGACAACCTGGTGCTGCGGCTGCGCAAGCAACTCGCCGCGCATGGCGCCAGCGACGAGTTGATCAAATCGGTGCGCGGCGCCGGCTATGTGTTCATCGGCTTTCCCGAGCCGCCAGCGGAGCCGTAAGCCCCGCTCGACTCAGTGTAGCCTGGGCGTGCGCAGGAAGCTGCTGCGGTCCGCCGAGGTGACGCGCACTGTGACCTTGCTGCCGTCACGGTCCAGCCGCAGCGTCACCGGGCTGCCGGCCGGGCCACTGGCCCACAGCCGGCGCCACAGCGCCGCGAGGTCGCCGACCTTCTCGTCGTCGAGTTCCAGGATGCGGTCGCCCTGCCGCACGCCGGCCTCGGCGGCCGGGCCGTGTTCGGCGAGCCCGCCGACCACCAGTGTGCCGTCATTTTCCATGGCGTAGAGCCCGAGCCAGGGGCGCGGCGGCTGGGCGGCGCGGCCGCGGGTCAGCAGGTCATCCAGCACCGGGCGCAGGCAGGCCACCGGCACCACCATGTTCATGTCGGTACGCTTCTTGCCGTGGCCCTGCTGCAGGATCAGCGAGCCGGTGCCGAGCAGGCGGCCGTCCTTGCCGATCAGCGCCGAACCGCTCCAGAACGGATGCGCCGGGGCGGTGAAGATCGCGTTGTCGAGCAGGTATTCCCAGTAGCCGGCGAATTCCTGCCGGCCGACCACCCGGGTTTCGATGGCGTGATGCCGCCCGCCACCGGCGGCCAGGATGGCGTCGGCGCCGACCTGCAGCCCATCCGAATCGCCCAGCTCCAGCGCCGGCAGCCCGAGTTGCCCCAGCGCCTGCACCAGGCCGAAGCCGCTGCCCTGGTCGAACGCCAGCGCGTGGCCGGGCACCGCGCGGCCGTCATGGGTGATCAGCCAGACCTGCTCCGCCTCGGTGACCAGATAGCCGATGGTCAGCACCAGCCCGTCCTCGCGGATCACCACGCCGTTGCCAGTGCGCTCGGTGCCCAGCGTGGTGGCGGTGAAGGCGTCGGCCGGCACATGGGTGCGCACGCCGACCACGGCGCGCAGCGCCGTCTCCAGGTCAAAATCGTAATCCTTGGGGTCCGGCTGCAGATTCGGCGGGATATCCCATTCCTGGGTGGGCATCGGGTGCGGTCCTGGTTCAGCTGTCGCCAATATTGGCCGTTCCACCCGCGACGGCAACCTTCGCGGGCGCTGCGGCCGGCGTCAGATCTCGCGCAGCGCCAGCTCGACAGCCTCCAGGGTCGCATCCACCACCGCGTCGTCGTGTTCGGTGGACATGAACCAGGCGCCACGCTCCAGCGCCCGCACGCCGTGGCGCAGCAGTGCCGTGGTGAAAGCGACGTAGCGTGGCCGGTCGAAGCTGGCCATGCCCTTCCAGTTCTGCGCCGGCGTGGTCATGCCGAGGCCGACATGGAAGATGGTCGGGCGGCCGGCGACCACGGCCGGGATGCCGGCGGCGGCGAACCGGGCGCGCATGCCCTCCATCAGCCTGGTGCCGCAGCGGTTGAGCGCTTCGAACGTGGCCGGATCGCGCAGCCGGCGCAGCGTGGCGACGGTGGCCGCCATGGTCACCGCCTGGCCATTATAGGTGCCGCCATGCATCACGCCGTGCGCCAGCTGGTCGAGCAACGCGGCCTTGCCGGCGATGGCGGCCACCGGAAAGCCGTTGGCGATCGCCTTGGCGAAGGTGGCGAGGTCGGGCGTCACCCCGAACAACTGCTGCGCCCCGCCCGGTGCCACGCGAAACCCGGTCACCACCTCGTCGAACACCAGCACCGTGCCGGCGGCGGTGCAGGCCTCGCGCACCCCCTCCAGATAGCCGGGCAGCGGGTGGATGCCGCCCTGGTTGCACATCATCGGCTCCATGATCACCATCGCCACGTCGCTTTGCGCTAGCCGGGTACGCACCGCCTCCAGGTCGTTCCACTCCAGCACGTCGAGCGCGATGCCGGCGTCGAGCACCTGGCCGCGGCTGCCGGGAACCGGCGCGGTGGCATCGGCTGGCGGGGTGGTGGACCACAGCACGTTGTCGAACCAGCCGTGGTAGTGGCCGGCGAATTTCACCACCGTCCGCCGCCCGGTAGCGGCCCTGGCGATGCGCAATGCGGCCTGCACCGCCTCGCTGCCCGAGGAGGCGAAGCGCAGCCGCTCGGCACAGGGCACCATCTCGCAGACCAGCCGCGCCGCCTCGGCCTCCAGCGCGCTCTGGCCGCCGTAGAGGATGCCTTTTGGCAGTTGCGCCTGGGCGGCGGCGATCACGTCCGGGGGCGTGTGGCCGAGGATCATCGGACCCATGCCGAGATAGTAGTCGATCAGCCGGTTGCCGTCGGCGTCGATCAGGTAGGCGCCATCGGCGCGGTCGAACACCAGCGGCGTCGGCGAGATGCCGAGCCGGAAATTGCTGGACACGCCGCCTGCCAGGTACTGCGCCGCCTCGGCCAGCCGGCGGCGGGATTCGTCGAATTCCAGCGCGCGCTCCGGCAGGGCGTTGCGCCGGTCCTGCGTGGGGGCATTGGTCATCGCGATCTCCTTCGGTCGTGCGGTCGGGCGTGCCGCGTCATGCTGCGAGGCCGGCGGCCAGCGCCATCGCCCGCAGATTGTCGTGCCCCAGCCGCGCATAGGTCAGCGGATCGGCGATCCGCGGGTCCTGCTCGGCCTCCACCACCAGCCAGCCATCATAGCCGCGCAACTGCGCCAGCAAGGCCGGGAAGTCGATGCAGCCGTCGCCGGGCACGGTGAACACCCCCTTCAGGATGGCGTCCATGAAGCTGAGGTCGGCGGCCAGTGCCTGCTCCAGCACCGCGCGGCGAACGTCCTTGCAATGCACATGCACCACCCGGTCGCGATGGCGGGCCAGTACGGCTGCCGGGTCGGCGCCGGCGAACAGGCAATGCCCGCTGTCGAACAGCAGCCCGACCTCCGGCCCGGTATGCGCCATCAGCCGGTCGATATCGGCCTCGCTCTGCACGATGGTGCCCATGTGGTGATGGTAGGCCATCCGCACCCCGAACGCCGCCATCCGCGCCGCCAGCGCGGTCAGCCTGCGCCCGTAGGCCGGCCAGTCGCCCTCGGCCAGCACCGGCCGGGTGGAGAGCGGGCGGAAGATGTCGCCCGGATTGCGCCGCGAGGTATCGGCATAGACCACCACCGCGCAGCCCATGTCCCGCAGCAGGGTGAGATGCGGCAGCGCCGCCTGCCACTCCTCGTCCAGCGAACGCAGCAGCGCCTGGCCGTCATGCCAGCCGGAGACCAGTGCCAGCCCACGCGCCGCCAGCAGCGGCCGCAGCGCGCTGGCCTGGCGCGGAAACTTGCCGCCCAGCTCGGTGCCGGCGAAGCCCGCCTGCCGGGTTTCGTCCAGGCACACCGAGAGCGGGATATCGCCACCCAGTTCCGGCATGTCGTCGTTGGACCAGGTGATCGGGTTGATGCCGAGCCGGACTGCCATCGGCCTAGCCCGGCGCCGCGGTGGCGGCCTTGCCCTCCAGCGTGCGCAACTCGCCAGCGCGCTGGCTGCCGGCCTGCATGATCATGCCGTGGTCAGAGGCGGCCAGGATCATCCGGGCGCCACGGGTCAAATAATACGCCGCCCAGTCATTGTCGCCGATCCCGCCGGTACCCAGCAGCTTGCCGTGCTTTGTGCAGGCGGCACCAACCTTCTCATAGGCGTCCTTCACCTTGGCATGCCCCCACTGCCCGGGAATCCCCATGGTGGTGGTGAGGTCGGTGGTGCCGATCATCAGCAGGTCGATCCCCTCCACCGCGGCGATGGCGTCGACATTGGCCACCGCCTCCTCGGTCTCGATCATCGCGCAGATCATCACCTCGCGATTGAGGATCGCCTGCGCCTCGCCAAGCGGCGGGCCGCCATAATTGAACGCCGCCGGCGGGGCGCCCCAGCTGCGCATGCCGATCGGCGGAAACCGGTAGGCGCGCGCCACCCGCTTGGCCTGCGCCTCGGTATCGACATGCGGGATGATCAGCCCCATGGCGCCGTTGTCGAGCGCCCTGGTGCCCTCGTCCAGCGCGTCGGCACACACCCGCACGATCGGGGTGATCCCCAGCGGCAACGCCGCCAGGCACATCTGCGAGGTTTCCTGGGTGGTGAAGGCGCCGTGTTCGCTGTCGATGAACATCCAGTCATAGCCGGTGGCATGCGCCAGCATCGCCGATGCGGCGGTGCGCAGGTGATACACGCAGAACCCCAGCGCCAGCTTGCCGGCCCGCAGCCGCGCCAGCGTGGGATTGGGCACCATCGTCATCGCACGTCTCCTGCCTGATTTGCCCGAGGCCAGCACCGGGCGGTGGCGCTGTCAATCCGCCGCGGGGAGGGGCCCGTTCACGCAATTTGAACGCAGTTCTAGCGATACGTGCCGGTTACATCCGTGCGACACTCTGCGTTTCAACAATACCAGTGCAGCCATCAGTTTGGCATCATTGTCGCGGCAAACCAGATGAACACAGGCGACATCAGGCTCATGGCATCCGCGACCCAATCGATGGTGCTGGTGTTGGACGACCATCCCGACGTGGCTGCCACCCTGGCAGAACTCTGCCGCAGCCTGGGCCATGCGGCACTGGCGATCGACCAGCCGGGCGACATCCGCGCGCTGCTGCAGCGCCATGCCCCGGCGGCGCTGATCATCGACGTTATGATGCCCGACCAGGACGGCTACGAGGCGCTGAAGGAGATTGCCGCGGTCAGCCCCAACCTGCCGGTGCTGCTGGTCAGCGGCTACGGCGAGACCTGGCTGGAAGTCGGCATCACCCTGGGTCGCGCGCATGGCCTCAGCGCGCTGCAGGCCGCCGCCAAGCCGTTGCGCAGCGAGACGCTGCGCAATTTCCTCGCCACCTTGCCGCCCTCCGGCTGAACGCCCCTTTTCCCCACCCCGCCGTCCGCGCTAACCATAGGCGCGCCGGCAATGACCGGCCGGGAGGGGCAGATGCAACAAACCACCACGCCAAGCTATGCCAGCGGCAGCCATGGCGGGCCGCTGATCGGCCAGACCATCGGCCAGCATTTTGACCAGACGGTGGCCCGCTGGGGCGATCGCCTCGGCCTGGTTGTGCGCCAGCGCGATATCCGCTGGACGTGGCGGGAACTGGCTGACCGGGTGGATGCCTTCGCCGCCGGCCTGCTGGCGCTCGGCCTGCTGCCCGGTGAGCGGGTCGGGATATGGTCGCCGAACACCGCCGAATGGGCGATCACCCAGTTCGCCACCGCCAAGGCCGGGCTGATCCTGGTCAACATCAACCCGGCCTACCGCCTGTCGGAGCTGGAATACGCGCTGACCAAGGTCGGCTGCCGCGCTCTGGTCACCGCCACCGCGTTCAAGACCAGCGACTACGCCGGCATGCTGAGCACGCTGCTGCCTGAACTCGCGGCCTGCGCCCCAGGCCAGTTGAATGCCGCCAAGGCGCCGGAACTGCGCCACGTCATCCAGATCGGCGCCGCCACCATCCCCGGCGCCTACGCCTTCGCCGACATCGCCCCGCTGGGCCGCGCCGCCCAGCGCGACACCCTGGCCGCCCTGGCCGAAACCCTGCAATTCGACGACCCGATCAACATCCAGTTCACCTCCGGCACCACCGGCGCGCCCAAGGGCGCCACGCTCACCCACCACAACATCCTCAACAACGGCTACTTCACCGCCGAGGCGATGGGCCTCACCCATGAGGACCGGCTGTGCATCCCGGTGCCGCTGTATCACTGCTTCGGCATGGTGATGGGCAATCTCGGCTGCCTGACCCACGGGGCGGCGATGATCTACCCTGGCGAGGGCTTCGACCCGCTCGGCACGCTGGAGGCGATCGCGGCGGAGCGCTGCACTGCGCTGTATGGCGTGCCGACCATGTTCATCGCCCAGATGGACCACCCGGATTTCGCCAGATACGACATCTCCAGCCTGCGCACCGGCATCATGGCCGGCTCGCCGTGCCCGATCGAGGTGATGCGCCGGGCGATCGACAAGATGAACCTGCGCGACATCACCATCGCCTACGGCATGACCGAGACCAGCCCGGTCAGCTTTCAGACCGGCCTCGATGACCCGCTGGAACGCCGCGTCGCCACCGTCGGGCGCATCCATCCACATGTCGAATGCAAGGTGATCGACGCCGAGGGCCGCATCGTGCCGGCCGGTACCCCCGGCGAACTCTGCACCCGCGGCTATTCGGTGATGCGCGGCTACTGGGGCGACCAGGCGCGAACTGCCGAGGCGATCGACCCGGCCGGCTGGATGCACACCGGCGACATGGCGACGATCGACGCCGAGGGCTACTGCGCCATCGTCGGCCGCATCAAGGACATGGTGATCCGCGGCGGCGAGAACGTCTATCCGCGCGAGATCGAGGAATTCCTCTACCGCCACCCGGCGATCGCCGACGTGCAGGTGTTCGGCATCCCGGATGTCAAATACGGCGAGGAGGTCTGCGCCTGGGTCCGCCTGCGCGACGGCGCAGTGGCCACCGAGGAGGAGATCCGCGCCTTCTGCCAGGGCCAGATCGCCCACTACAAGATCCCGCGCTACGTCCGCTTCGTGCCGGAATTCCCGATGACGGTGACCGGCAAGATGCAGAAATTCCTGATGCGCGAGGCGATGATCAAAGATATCGCCAAGAGGGGTTAGCCGGGGCGGCCGGCTTCAGCCATGCAGCCGGCACCCCTTCACCGCCTTGTCCACATCCCGGCGCGGCCCGCGCAGCGCCAGCCCCACCAACTCGGGCGTCTCCGCCGGCTCGGCCGCGAACGCCGCCCGGTTCGCCGCATCATGCCCGGTCGCGAACATCGCCCGCACATAGACCGCCCGCGTCAGCCCGCGCTCGTTGGCGATCCGCTAGGCGCGCTGCAACGCGCCGGCGTCGGCCGCGAAGATCAGGATCGGCTGGCCGAGCAGCGCCGCATGCGCCCGCCCGGCCGAGTCGAGATACGGCGCGCCCATCGCCTCCGGTGCGGCACCGGCGATGCCGGTGGCCAGAAACGCCGTTACATTCAGCTTCTGCCACACCGCCAGGTCGCCCAGCACCAGGATCGCCACCTTGGTGTCGAACGCCACCCGCCCGTCCGCGTCATCATTCGCCGCCATTTCAACCCCTTGGCCCCGGGCGACCAGCAGCAATGCCGCGAATTTGCATTGCGCCGCGCCGCGACACGGCCCAATTATCGTTCATGAAAAACCCCTCCGTCTACGCGCCGTTCGCGCTGCCGCTGATGATGACGCAATTGGCGATGGCCTCGTGGGAGACAATTTTCCGGCGTAGCGTGATGATGGCGCAGGGCAGTTGCTCGCTCAGCGAATATCAGCGCATGACCGCCGAGAAAGCGGCCGCACTGCAGGCCTCGGCCGCCGCGGTGCTGGCCGGCCGAGGCCACACCGCCGCGCTGGCGCCATTCGTCAGCCGCGCCCGCGCCAACGCACGGCGCCTGCGCCGCTCCTGAGCAGACGCATCGGGAGCCATGCCATGACCCGCGACCCGGCAATGCCCGCACCCGCCGACGCCGCCCAGCGCCGCGCCGCGCCGCCGGTGGTGGTTTACCCGGTCGGCAGTCTGCAACCGCCCGACATGGCCGCCCTGCACCAGGCCCGCCAGCACCTCGTCAAGACCGCCGAGGTGATCGTGCCACCGCGCGAGGCCCGCACCTTCGATGTTCCGGCCGGCGGCTTCTTCCGCATCACCAGCATCGAGGGCTCGCAGGTCGGCGACCTCAACCTGTGGAACGCCCACGACCTCTCCGAGCGCTTCTTCTCCGGCAAGACCCGCGCCCTGCACGCCACCCATGTCGGCCTCGGCGACCGCCTCTGGAGCACGCTGCCGCATCTGCGCGCGATGGCTACCATCACCTGGGACACGCTGGGCTGGTACGGCTGGGACGCTGACGGCGCCGGCGTGCACGACGTGATCGGCACCCGCTGCGACCCCTACACCCACCGGCTGCTGTCAGGCGGCAGCTACCACCATTGCTGCCACTCCAACCTCACCCGCGCGCTGGCCGCCGCCCGCGGCCTTCCGGAGCCCGAGGCCGAACTGCTGGTGCATGACGTGCTGAACGTCTTCATGTGCACCGGCTTCACCCACGACACGCATCAGTATTTCATGAAGGCGAGCCCGGTCCGCCCCGGCGACTTCATCGAATTCCACGCCGAGATCGACCTGCTCGGCGCCCTCTCGGCCTGCCCCGGCGGCAACTGCGCCAGCGAGCATTCCAGCGACGTCGCGCAATGCTTCCCGCTGAAGGTGGAAGTGTTTCGCCCCGGCTAGAGCTTTTTCCGATCGATAGGGATCGGAGAAAATCTCTAGCTCTTTGTTTTGACGAGCATCTTTATCCGATCGGCTTAGCCGATTGTTCGGATGATGCTCTAACCCTGCCACACCGAGACATGCTCGGCCGCCACCGGCCGCCGCGCCGGCGAAGGCTCCCCCGCCGGTGTACCGAGATAGATGAAGCCGCTGATCTCCTCGTCCGCGCCCAGCCCCAGCGCCGCCCGCACCCCGGCGTCATAGGCGGCGGCGCCGGTCTTCCACACCGCCCCATAGCCCAGCGCGTGCGCCGCCAGCAGGATGTTCTGCACCGCCGCCGCGGTGGAGGCGCGCTGCTCCACCGCCGGCACCTTACGGCTCTCCTGCAACCGGGTGGCGGCAACCACGATCATCGGCGCCCGCATCGCCTTGTCCCGCTCGCGCTGCAGCATCGGCTCGGTCGCCATCGGCTCGCGCCGGGCCAGCGACTCCGCCAGCACCTCGCCGAACCGGCCGCGCTGCTCCGCCGGCACCACCAGGAAATGCCACGGTCGCAGCCGGCCATGATCCGGCGCCCGCATGGCACTGGCGAACATCGCGTCCAGTGCCGCCTGGTCCGGGGCAGGGGCCGTCAGCGCGCCGGCCGAAGCCCGCCCCAGCAGCAATTCCATCGCGTCCATCGGTCGTGTCGTGGTCTCACCCGGCATGCAACTCACTCCCGACATTTGCGAACGGCTCGCAATAACCCGCGCGCCCATACCACGTCAACCAGTCACGCCCCGCGATTAAGATGCCGCGTCACGAATTGCCGGCACCGTTCGGTGGTCGGCTCGCGGAACACCTGCGCCGGCGGCCCCTGCTCCTCGATCTGCCCGCCATGCAGAAAGATCGCCCGCGTCGACACATCGGCGGCGAACGCCATCTCATGTGTCACGATCAGCATGGTGCGCCCTTCCTCGGCCAGCCCGCGAATCACCCGCAGCACCTCGCCGACCAGTTCCGGGTCCAGCGCCGAAGTCGGCTCGTCGAACAGCAGCGCCTGCGGCCGCATCGCCAGCGCCCGCGCGATCGCCGCCCGCTGCTGCTGCCCGCCCGACAGATGCGCCGGATAGGCATCGCGCTTGTCGGCCATCCCCACCTTCTCCAGGATCGCCTCGCCCTCCGCCACCGCCTCGGCGCGCGAGCGCTTCTGCACATGCACCGGCGCCTCGATCACGTTCTGCAGCACCGTCATATGCGCCCACAGATTGAAACTCTGGAACACGAACCCCAATTCGCTGCGAATCCGGTTCACCTGCCGCCGATCCGCCGGCTCTTGCCGCCCATCCCTACGCTTGCGCATCCGCAGCGCCTCGCCGCCGATCGCGATCTTGCCGCTATCCGGCACCTCCAGCAGCGGAATGCAGCGCAGCAGCGTGCTCTTGCCCGAGCCGCTGGCGCCAATGATCGAGATCACCTCGCCGGTCGCCGCATCCAGAGACACCCCCTTCAGCACCTCCAACGCCCCGAAACTCTTCCGCAATTCCGTCAGTTGCACGGCACTGGTCATGCGATCTGGCCAATCGGTTTGGCGCTCGTCCGTTGCGCGCGCAGATGCGGGTTCAGCCGATACTCCAGCCAGGCTATCGCCCGCGTCAGCAGGAAGTTGATCAGCAGATAGATCACCCCGGCGCACAGAAACACCTCCAGCGCCCGGTAGGTCTCGGAGATGATCGCGTAGGAAATCCCGCTCACCTCCATCAGCGTCACGATACTGGCCAGCGAGGTCGCCTTCACCATCGAGATGATCTCGTTGCCATACGCCGGCAGCGCCTGGCGGATCGCCAGCGGCAGCACGATCCGCCGATACAGCAATGCGCCGGACATGCCAGACACCCGGGCTGCCTCGATCGCCCCCGAAGGCACCGATTGCAGCCCGCCGCGAATGATCTCCGAGCCATACGCCGCGGTGTTCAGCGACAGCGCCAGGATCGCGCACCAGTACGGCTCGCGCAGAAACGGCCACAGCACGCTCTCGCGGATCCAGGCGAACTGCCCGACGCCGTAATAGATCAGGAACAGTTGCAGCAGCAGCGGCGTGCCGCGCAGCACATACACATAGAACCGCACCAGCCACGCCGCCGGCGCGAACCCGGCCCGCAGCAGCGCCAGCACCACCGCCAGGCACGCCCCCAGCGCGATCGACAGGAAGGAAAGATTGAGCGTCAGCGGCACCCCGGCCAGCAGCTTGCCCATGGTATCGGCGAGGAACGACAACTCCATCTACGCCGCCCGCTCGCCACGCAACGTCCACACCTCGGCGCCACGAAACAGGAATCCGCTCACCGTGGTCAGCAGCAGATACAAAAACAGCCCGGTGACATAGAAATCGAACGGCAACCGCGTCGACCCGGCGCCGATATGCACCTGCCGCATGATCTCCACCAGGCCCGCCACCGAGATCAGCGCCGACTCCTTCAGCACCTGCTGCCAGACATTGCCGATCGCCGGCAGCGCGAACCGCAGCGTGCGCGGCCCGATCACCCGGCGCAGCATCATCAGCCGCCCCATTCCCACCGCCCGCGCCGCCTCGATCTCGCCGCGCGGCACCGCATCATAGCCGCCGCGGATCACCTCGGCCTGATAGGCGCCCGAGACGATCCCCACCGCGAAGGTGCCGACCATGAACCCGTTCAGCCCGAGAAACCCGTCATGCCCCAGCAGCCGCCCGATTGAGGTCATCACTTGGCTGCCGCCGAAATAGAACAGATACACCACCAGCAATTCGGGAATGCCGCGGAACACCGTGGTGTAGGCATCGGCCAGCACCGCCGCCAGCCGCCCGCCGGCGATCTTGGCCCAGGCCGCCAGCAGCCCGAACACCAGGCTGGCGACGAACGCGCTGGCCGACACCGACAGGGTCATCAGCGTCGCGAAGGCCAGTTGCCCGCCCCAGCCGTTCGGCCCAAAGCCGATCAGCGTGAAATAGGCGCCCATGCCCTCGCTCGCCGGTCAGCCGCTCACCCGTTCAGCCGCTTACATCGGCGCGCTGATGTCAGACTTGAACCACTCCATCGTCAGCTTCGTCATGCTGCCGTCCTTCAGCATCTCGTTGATCGCCGAGTCGAACATCGCCTTCAGATCGGCATCGCCCTTGCGCAAACCAACGCCGACGCCCGCCCCCAGCAGCCCGCCGGTGAACAGCGGGCCGGACAGCACCAGCTTGCCGTCAGACTTGGCCAGCGTGGTCATCAGATACGAGGTCGCCGCCAGCGCCGCATCCAGCCGCCCGGCCTGCAGGTCGAGGTCATGCTCCTCGGTGGTCGGGTAGGTGCGGATGGTGGCAACGCCCTTGAAATAGGTGTTCAGCAGGTCGGCCTGGATGGTCGAAACCTGCGCGCCGATCACCTTGCCCTTCAGCAGCGGCGCGAGCTTGGCCACCTCGGCCGCCATCGCCGCCTTGTCGTCCAGCGACACCCGCACCCCGGTCTCCGGCAACCCGGCCAGCGCGCCGCCCTTCGGCACCGCAAACGTGCTCGGCGTCGTCACATACGGCCGCGAGAACGCAATCACCTCCTTGCGCTTGGCGGTGATGCTCATGCCGGCCATGATCGCGTCGTACTTGCCGCCGGTGAGCCCCGGAATGATCCCGTTCCAGTCCTGCGCGATCACCTCGCACTGCACCTTCATCCGGGCGCACAATTCCTTGGCGAGATCGATCTCGAAGCCGATCAGCTTGCCGTCCGGCGCATGGCCGTTATACGGCATATAGGCGCCCTCGGTGGCGATGGTCAGCTTCTTCCAGTCCTTGGCCTGCGCGCTCGGCAGGGCAAACCCCACCGCCAACGCCAGCGCCGCCAGCACGCCACGATACCCAAACGACCTCATCTGCAGCCTCCCGCTCTAAGCGACCGTTCCACTGCCGGCCGAGCCGCCACGCTAGGGCTACGGCGGCGCATTGCAAGCGATTCGCGCGATGCGGGGGAAGGGAAGGAAGACTTCTTTTTGTGAACAAAAAGAAGCAAAAAAACTTTCTATCCATTGGAGTGTACGGAGTTCCCGCCACGCCGCTGTTGCAAGGCGGATGGAAGTTTTTTGGTTCTTTTTTTCAAAAAAGAACCCTTCCTCGCCACTCACCCGCCGCCGACGGCCTTGCGAAAGAACACCCGGTCGAACCCGTCCTGCCGGCCACACCCGGTCTCCTGCCAGCCGCTGCGGGCGTACAGCTCGATGTTCTCGGTCATCTTCTGGTGGGTATACAGCCGCAACTCGGTAAACCCCTCGCCGCGTGCCCGTTCCTCGGCGAAGCGCAGCAGCGCCCGCCCGACGCCCTGGCCATGCGCCGCCGGCGCCACCGCGATGTTGTCCAGCAGCAGGTAGCCGTCGCGCGCCAGCAGCACCACCAGCCCCGAGACCGGCGCGCCGGTCACCCACACCTCGCCATCGGCCACCAGCGCCGCGTAGTCGTCCAGCATCGGCCCCGGCCGCATGCCAAGACGCGCCACGTACGGCGCATAGGCCGCCGCCACGATCCGCTCCACCGCGGCCACGTCCGCCGCCTCGGCCCTGCGTGTCGTCATGCCCCTGCTTTCCCTCGTGCGTCAGTTGCGCCACGATATTCCCGCAACCAGGGGGACGTCGCCATGTGGCAGCCAAGCACCCGCTATCCCGATCCCAATGTCGTGGTCATCGACCCGGCGTTCAACAAATACCGCATCGCCCTCGCCTCGGTGGAGCAGCTCTACACCGGCTGCCGCTGGTCCGAAGGCCCGGTGTGGTTCGGCGATGCCCGCTGCCTGCTGTGGAGCGACATCCCCAACAACCGCATCCTGCGCTGGGACGAGGAAACCGGCGCCACCACGGTGTTCCGCAAACCCTCCAACAACGCCAACGGCAACACCCGCGACCGCCAGGGCCGCCTGGTTACCTGCGAGCATGACAGCCGCCGGGTGACCCGCACCGAATACGACGGCGCCATAACTGTCATGGCGGATAACCATAACGGCAAGAAACTGAATTCGCCGAACGACGTGGTGGTGAAATCCGACGGCTCGATCTGGTTCACCGACCCCACCTTCGGCATCCTCGGCTATTACGAGGGCCACAAGGACGAATCTGAGGTCACCCCGGCGGTCTGGCGCATCGACGGCCAGATCGGCGCCCTCAGCATGGTGGCCGACGACATCCCCGGCCCCAACGGCCTGGCGTTCTCGCCGGACGAAAAGATCCTCTACGTCGTCGCCTCCCGCGCCGAGCCGCGCGATATCCGCGCCTACGACGTGCTCGACGGCACCCGCCTCGCCAATCCGCGCATCGTCGTGCATGCCGAGGGCGGCACCCCAGACGGCTTCCGGGTCGATGTCGACGGCAATCTCTGGTGCGGCTGGGGCATGGGCGACCCGGAACTGGACGGCGTGCGCATCTTCACCGCCCGCGGCCAGCCGATCGGCCATATCCGCCTGCCGGAACGTGCCGCCAATCTGTGCTTCGGCGGCCGGCATCGCAACCGCCTGTTCATGGCCGCCAGCCACGGCCTCTACGCCCTCTACGTCAACACCCAGGGAGCAATCGGCGGATGACCAGCACCATCGCCGGACGGCCATTGCCGCCCGAACGGCTCGGCCAGCTCAGTGACGCGCCATCCGACCCCGCCGCCCGCCGCGCCCGTTTCGCCGAGGACGGCTATCTGCTGCTGCGCGGCGCGCTGCCGGTGGCCGATGTGCAGGCCGCCCGCGCCGAAGTGCTGGCCCGGCTGCGCGCGGTCGGCGAGGTCACCGGCACCGACGCACTGCCGGTTGCCACCGGCCAGAGCCGCCGCGCCGAACTCCACCCCGATCTCGGCGCCTTCTGGCGCGATGTGAGCGAAGGCCCGGCGCTGCGCCGCGCCGTGCATGGCCCGGCGCTGCACGCCGCCACCGCGGCGCTGCTCGGCGAGATCACCGTGCCATACGATTTCGTCTGGCTGCGCGCGGTCACCGCCGGCCGCGCCAGCCCGTTCCATTTCGACCACCCCTACATGAACCGCGGCAGCGATCGCCTGGTCACCTGCTGGACTCCGCTCGGCCCGGTCTCGCTGCAAGACGGCCCGATCGCGCTGATGCAAGGCTCGCAGCACTGGACCGACCTCGCCGACCGCATCCGTGGCCGCGACGTCGACCGCGAGGCCGGCTTCAACGCCAGCTTCACCGAGGACATGGTCGATCTGGTCACGGCGCGCGACAGCCGCGTCCTGTCGGCCGATTTCCAGCCCGGCGACGTGCTGGTGTTCGGCATGTTCCTGCTGCACGGCAGCCTGGACAACGCGGCCCCTGGCGGCCGGGTCCGCCTGTCCTGCGACACCCGCTACCAGCCGGCCGCCGACGCCCGCGACGACCGCTGGTTCGGCGCGCCCCCGAAAGCCCACGGCGATCTGTCCTATGGCGGCCTCAGCGCTGCCCAACCGCTGATCGCCGCACCGATTGTCCGATGAATTTCTGCGACCTGCCCCCCGGCCCACCTGGCCCCAACACCCGCGCCGCGATCCTCGGCGTGCCGTATGATTGCGGCATCCACCCGTTCCGCGTCGGCTCGCGCGAGGCGCCGGGGGCGGTACGCCACGAATCCCGGCTGATGCGCCGCCATCACGCCAGCCAGGGCGATTTCGACGTCCTGGCCCGCCTCAACGCGGTGGATTGCGGCGACGTCGCACTGGTCGCCGGCCGCCCGCTGCTGGCCTTCCCGGCGATCGAGGCGGCCGCCGGCGCCATCCTGGATACCGGCGCGGTGCCGATCGCGATCTGCGGCGACGGCTCCTGCTCGCTGCCGCTGATGCGCGCCGCCGGGCAGCGCCACAAGGGCCTGGTGGCGCTGCATATCGACAGCCATACCGACGCCTACGAACTCGGCGAGGACGACCCGCTCGACCCCTCCACCCAATTTACCCACGCCGCCAGCGAAGCCATCATCGACGTCGCCCGCTCCTGGCACGTCGGCATTCGCGGCTTCACCTACGTGCCCGGCGTGGTCGCCCGCGCCCGCGCGCTGGGCTACGGCGTGGTCACCACCGAGGAATTGCTGGCCCGCGGCTTCGCCCAGACCATGGCCCAGTTCCGCGACCAGGCCGCCGGCCGCCCGGTCTACCTGTGCTGGGACATGGACATCTTCGACCCCTCGGTGGCACCCGGCGTCTGCACCCCGACCTGGGGCGGCCTGTCGGCGCGCGAAGGCATCGAACTGATGCGCAGCCTGTCCGGCCTCGATATCGTCGCTATCGACTTCAACACCGTCAGCCCGCCACACGACGCCGGCGGCCAGTCGGCGTTCCTGTGCGCACATATGATGCTTGAGGCGATGCTGGTGCTGGCGCAGCCGGGGAAGTAAGGGTTCTTTTTTGAAAAAAAGAACCAAAAAATTTTTATCCGCCTTGTAACAATGGAGAGGTGGAGACTCCGGAGTCTTCAATGGATAAAAAGTTTTTTTGCTTCTTTTTGTTCACAAAAAGAAGGCCTTGCTTATATCTTCCCTGGCCTGATTGCCTTCGAGAACCGGCTGAACGCATAGGGCGCCGCGTCCACTGCTGTCGGGTCGCCGGCGACGATATCGGCCATCATCTTGCCTGCCCCCGGCCCGATCCCGAAGCCGTGCCCGGAGAAGCCGGTGGCGAGGTGAAAGCCGGGCAGGGCGTCCACTGCCGAGATCACCGGCACCGCGTCCGGCGTGACATCGATCAGCCCGCCCCAGCGTTCGGCCTCCTGGATCTTGGCGAAGCCGGGGAAGCTGCGCACCAGGTTGTCGCGCGCCTCTTTCAGGATCGAGCCATGCGGCGCCGGGTCCAGCACCCGCACCCGCTCGAACGGCGTTGCCTCGTCCATCGCCCAGCTTCGCGGCGTGCGCCATTCCTCGAGAAACTGGCCGCCGACCCGCAGCCGTAACTCGTGCCATGAGGTTTTCAGCGACGGCAGGAATTCGCGGAACAGCCGGAAGCTGTCCGGCGTGATCTCGCTCACCGAGGCATTGCGCCGGGCGATGGTGTAGCCGCCGTCCAGCCGCTTGCGGAAGGCGAAATCCGCCCCGCCGGCGCTCACCTCCGGCAGCCCGTCGATCGGCTGGGTGCGGAACGCGGTGCCCAGGACCTTGAGCAGCGGCAGGTCGATGCCGCCGCCATTGGGCAGCTTCATGTTGCCGGTGAACAGCCTGCTCCAGGCGCCGCCGGCCAGTACCACGCTGTCGCAGGCAATGCGGCCGCGCTCGGTGATCACTCCGCCGACCCGCCCGCCCTTGGTCTCCACGCCGCGCACCGCGCAGTTGGTCAGGATCACCGCCCCCATCGCCCGCGCCGCGTTGGCCATCGCCGGCGCGGCCTTCTGTGGTTCGGCGCGGCCGTCGCTCGGGGTATAGAGCGCGCCCTTGAACGGCCGGCCGACGCCTGGCAGCACGCCCTCGATCTCGTTCGGCGCCAGCATGCGCGAATCGAGCTGGAATTCCCGCGCCTGCTCCAGCCAGGCCTGGTATTCGTCGAGTTGCGCCTGGCTGTCGCACAGATAGGCGATGCCGCACTGGTTGAAGCCGGTTTCCTGGCCGGTCAGTTCGTTCATCTGCCGCCACCAGCGCAGGCTTTCCAGCCCGAGCGGAATTTCGCGGGCATCGCGCCCCATCACCCGCGTCCAGCCCCAGTTGCGGCTGGATTGCTCGGCGCCGATCCGGCCCTTCTCGCACAGCACCACCGGGATGCCCTTCTGCGCCAGGAAGAACGCCGTGGAGACCCCCGCGATGCCGCCGCCGATCACCACCACGGACGTGCTGTCGGGCATCGTCTCGCTCGCCTGCACCGGGTCCACCTGCGGCATCGCGCACTCCTGTCGGATTCGTCATGCGCAGCCTAGAAGCGTGCCCGGGAATATTCCAGGTGCGGCGGCAAGCGCTAAACCACAGCCGGTTCGCGCTGTACCGCCCCGCCGGCCTGCTTCCAGGCGTTCATCCCACCCTCCAGATGCCGCGCGCTGGCCAGCCCGGCATCCTGCGCCGCCCGCACCGCCATCGCCGAGCGCTCGCCGAACGCGCAGTAGAATACCAGCCTTTTGCCGCTGGCCTCGGCCAGCCCGTGCAGCACCCCGCCGCGCGCCAGGCTCGCCGGCAGCGTCGGATACGGCACGTGCAGGCTGCCTTCGATCACCCCGTGCCGCGCCCGTTCGCCGGCCTCGCGCAGGTCGATCAACAGCGCCTCGCCCGCCTCCGCCGCCATCCACTCCGACGCCGTCAGCGCCCAGCCGCGCGCCGCGATCGCCTGCTGCGCCAGCCCCTGGCGCATATTGGCCGGCACCGCCACGTCCATCATCTTCGGGTTCGGCAGGTTCAGCCCATTCATCAGCGTGATGTAGGCGTCCACCGACGCCACCTGCAGCCGCGGATTCCACGCCCGTTCTTCCGCAATTGTGCTGACGCTATCCCCTTTGTAATCATGCGCCGGAAACACCAGCGTCTCATCCGGCAGCTTCAGCAGCCGGTTGAAGATCGAATCATACTGCGCCCGTGGATCGCCGTTCTGGAAATCCGTCCGCCCGGTGCCGCGGATCAGCAGCGTGTCGCCGGTGAACACACGGTCGGCCAGCGCGAAGCTGTAGCTGTCATCGGTGTGCCCCGGCGTGTAGATCGCCTCCAGGCACAGCCCCTCGATGGTCAGCCGCTCGCCGTCCGCCACCCGCATCGACACGCAATCCACCCCGCTCTGCTCGCCCATCACCGTGATGCACGAGGTATGGTCGCGCAGCGCCCCCAGTGCGGTGATATGGTCGGCATGCAGATGGGTATCCACCGCCTTCACCAGCTTCAGGTCCAGCTCGCGGATCAGCTGCAGATAGCGGTCGGTGCGCTCCAGAACCGGATCGATGATCAGCGCCTCGCCGCCGATCCTGCTGGCCAGCAGATAGCTGTAGGTGGAGGAAACGCTGTCGAACAACTGCCGGAAGATCATCGGTGGTCCTCCCATTGAATCAGCCACGCTACCACACCAGCCGCCCCGCTTGCAGCACGCACTTGGAACCGCGCCCGGAAAGGCGGAAACTCCGGCGCGGAGGAACCCTATGAGCGTGCAAACCCGACCGGACACCGAACTCCTGCTGCGCGAGGATCGCGGCCCCGTCGCCTGGCTCACCCTGAACCGCCCGCAGGCCCGCAACGCCCTGAGCATCGGCCTGATGGCCGCGCTGGACGCCGCCCTCATCCGGATCGCCGACGAACCCGCCATCCGCGCGGTGGTGCTGGCCGCCAACGGCCCGGCCTTCTGCGCCGGCCACGACCTCCGCGAAATCCGCGCCAACCCCGGCGCCGAGGCCTACGCCGCGCTGTTCGCGCAATGCTCGGAGCTGATGCAGCGCATCGTCCGCCTGCCCAAGCCGGTGATCGCCCGCGTCCACGGCATCGCCACCGCCGCCGGCTGCCAGCTGGTCGCCAGCTGCGACCTCGCGGTGGCCGCCGAAACCGCCCGCTTCGCCACCCCCGGCGTCAATATCGGCCTGTTCTGCTCCACCCCGATGGTCGCCCTCAGCCGCAACGTGCCGCGCAAACAGGCGATGGAGATGCTGCTCACCGGCGACCTGATCTCCGCCACCCGCGCCCGCGAGATCGGCCTGGTCAACCGCGTCGTGCCCGAAGCAGAACTCGACGCCACCACCACCGCCCTCGCCGAGGCGATCGCCGCCAAAAGCCCGCTCACCCTGGCGATCGGCAAGCAAGCCTTCTACCGTCAGGCCGAAATGCCGCTCGACGAAGCCTACCGCTATGCCGCCGAAGTCATGACCCGCAACATGCTGGCCCGCGACGCCGCCGAGGGCATCGACGCCTTCCTGCAAAAACGCCTTCCGGTCTGGACTGGAAGCTGAAAAAGACAGGCAGGAAAGACGGGATTCACAAAGAGGCGGAGAGGCGGAGAGAAGCAAGTGGAGATGAGATTACGGTCGTTCGGCGGGCGGGTTTGGTGGTTTCGTTTCGGTGATGCCGAGTTTCGTTCCAGACTGTTCTGCTTGCTTCTCTCCGCCTCTCCGCCTCTTTGTGAATCTAACTTCGCTTGCTCCCATCTGGTCCCCGCAACACCAGGAAAGAACGCGCCATGAACGACGCCCAGCCCATGCAACCCGTCTACGACCGCACCACCCAGGACGTCGGCAACATCGTCGAATTCGGTCACGTCAACATCCGCGTCGACGACCAGCGCCTCGCCACGCTGTTCTACATCATGGGCCTCGGCCTCACCCGCGACCCCTACCTGATGGTCGGCGTCGACAACATGTGGGTCAACGCCGGCACCTGCCAGTTCCACCTGCCGCTCGGCAAGCCGCAGGTGCTGCGCGGCACCACCGGCCTCGTGGTCCCCGATCTCGACGCGCTGGTCGACCGCCTCAAAGCCGTCGCCCCCCGCCTCGCCGGCACCAAATTCGCCTGGAAGCGCACCAGCAATTCCAGCGAGGGGGACGCAATCGAGGCCACCTGCCCCTGGGGCAACCGCATGCGCCTGCACGCGCCAGACGAGGCCCGCTTCGGCCGCATGCTGCTCGGCATGCCCTACGTCGAGGTGGACGTCGCCCCCGGCACCACCAAAGGCATCGCCCGCTTCTACCGCCAGCTCCTCGCCAACCCCGCCAAAGCCGGCCACGACGCCCGTGGCGCCTTCGCCCGCGTGCCGATCGGCCTGGCCGAAGCGATGATCTTCCGCGAAACCGACGCCGCCCTGCCGCCGTTCGACGGCCACCACATCCAGATCGCCATCGCCGACTTCTCCGGCGTCCACGCCCGCCTGCAAAAGCGCGGCCTGGTCACCGAGGAAAGCAACGAAAGCCAGTACCGCTTCCAGGACATCGTCGACCTCGACAGCAACCAGGTGCTCGCCACCATCGAACACGAAGTCCGCAGCATGCGCCACCCGATGTTCGCCCGCACCATGACCAACCGCAACGCAGCAACCACCAACAACGTCTATGCTTCGGGCTACGAGGCCGGGATGTGGCGGATGCCGCCAGTCTAGCGAAGCAAGGAGGCAAGTCTTCTTTGTTTGAAAACAAAGAAGCAAAAAAACTTCATCCGCTTGGCTGCTGCGCTAGCGCGGAAAGCCGGCGGCAAGGCGGCGCAGCGCGCGGGAAAACACCGCCTCGTCACCAAGCGCGCGCGACAGCACCAGCGCGCCCTGGATGCCGCCGATCGCCGCTTCCGCCTGCTGCCCGGCCGCGTCGGCGTCCACGCCGGCACGGATCAACGCCCGCACCAGTGCCGCGATCCAGCGCCTGAAATAGCCACCGATCTCGCCGGCGAAGCGATCCCTCGTCGCATCGAGCGCGAAGCTCCCCACCAGGCAGATCCTGCGCCCGGAGCGGAAATAATCGTCGATCGCCGCCCACATCCAGGCGATCGCCGTGCGTGGTTCGTCCTCCTCCAGCGGCCGGAACACGTTCTCCACGAACCACGCATCAACATCCGCCAGCACCGCCGCCGCCATCGCCTCCTTCCCGCCGGGAAAGAAGTGATACAGGCTGCCCTTGCCCAACCCGGTGCGTTCGGTGATCCGGCTCAACGTCGCGCCCTCATAGCCAAGCTCGCGAAACACCTCGGCCACGCGGGCAACCGCATCCGCACGCTCGAACACCACGCGCGTCATGCGCGGCCCGCGGTCATAGCCCGAGTGCGGAAAGCCCGGGATGGTCATCCGGCCGGCGCCCCAGCGGCCAGTGATACTTGCGCTCAGTCTCCTTGATCGGCACGTCATTGATCGAGGCGAACCGCCGCTGCACCAGCCCGGCGGCGTTGAAATCCCAGTTCTCGTTGCCATAGGAACGGAACCAGTTGCCGGAATCGTCGCGCCACTCATAGGCGAACCGCACCGCGATCACATGCGCGCCAAACGCCCAGACCTCCTTGATCAACCGATACTCCAGCTCCTTGGCCCATTTCCGCTTCAGGAAGGCGAGAATCTCGCCGCGCCCGGTGATGAACTCCGCCCGATTCCGCCATGTGCTGTCCTCGGTATAAACCAGGCAGACCTTGTCCGGATTGCGGTTGTTCCAGCCATCTTCCGCCGCCCGCACCTTGGCGGTGGCAGTTTCCAGCGTGAACGGCGGGGCGATGGTGGCCATGACGAAACTCCTGCATGCTGTACTGAACGGTTTGTAGTGTACTGTTCAGTACGGATCGCGGCAAGCCCACCCCCGGCCCCCGGCTCACAGCGCCTTGGTCATCGATATCCGGCTGGTCCCCGGCGGGTCGCAGGCGATCTCGTCGAGCCGCTGCCAGCCATGCCGCGCATGCAACGCCGGCGCCTGATCACCCGGTCGGCCGCCACGCCCGCAATTCGTCGATGCCGGTGCGCAGCATCGCCTGCATGTCGCGCAACCGGGCCTCGATGCCCTCCGCCGCCGGTGCCTCCGCCAGTTCGGCCGCCGCCTGGGCGAGCCGCAGCAGGCCCACCCCGTTCGCCGCGCGCTTCAGCCGCGTCGCCGCCGTGGACAGGGCTTCGGGGTCGCTGGCGGCCAGCGTGGTCATCCGGGCAAGCTGGATCGGCATCAGCGCGACGAAATGGTTGACCACGTCCAGCGTCGGCCCGGCGGCGATGTCCAGCACCAGCTGGTCCAGCACCGCCGGGTCGAAATGCCGCGAGCCGGTTGCCGGCATGGCGGAAGCCGCCCCCGCCGCCTGGTGCGGCGCAGCGGCGCCCAGCACCTGCGCCAGCGCCTCGCCCAGCCGCGCCGCACTGATCGGCTTGGCCTCGAATTGCGTCATCCCCGCCGCCAGGCAGTGCGTCTCGCTGTCCTGCATGGCATTGGCGCTGAGGCCGATGATCGGAATCGTCGCAGCCTTGCCGCCCAGCGCGCGGATCGCCGCGGTGGCCGTCAGGCCGTCCATCTCCGGCATCATCACGTCCATCAGCACCGCGTCATGGCCGCCCTGGCGCACCGCCTCCACCGCTTCGCGGCCATTCTCCACCGCCTCCACCTTGTAGCCCAGGCGCTCCAGCATGCGGGTCACCACCAGCCGGTTGGTGGCGTTGTCCTCGGCCACCAGCACGGTCTGGCGCGGCGTGTCCGGCGCGGCCCGGGGGGCCGGCGGATGTGGCGAGGCGCCGGCCGGCGGGGCCGGCGATTGTGGCGAGGCG